>CAYHAB010000248.1:0-2723 GCA_964354505.1 uncultured Thermodesulfobacteriota bacterium | reverse complement strand
TATGGTCTATTGCTTCCAGCTATGCTTGTAGCGCTTTTGTTGGTTGGATCAGTATCTGCGAAGAAAATATGCCCTGATATACCTACTCCTCCCTACATTCCAAAATCCCCTGCGGAGGACATAGTCACGGTTTCAACGTATTATGAACAACCAACAGCGCCAGCTCCATCTCCGGGTGGGGGAGCTCAATATATTCTCCACCTAACAATAACCTTCGCTGCGCCTACCCCTCCAACAGGTCAAGAACTCCAGATACTCATAACACAGGTTATGGGTAATACTCCAACAGAGTCGATAGTTGACTGCAATTTTGAGACTGGCCCAGCAAAGACCTCATACACGTATACTGCTTACCCTATAACTGACGGTGGGGTACCCTCCATAGCTGTGTATGCATGGCTAGATACAGCCGGTACTGAGCGTGCGCCGAACGGGGGCTTCTATATAGTCGATCGTATGTTCCGTCAGTTTGATGATCCTGAAGGAGCAGTCGGCGGAGTTGTAATGCCTACCAACAAGCTTGAGATATTGGCCCCCTTCGCAGCATTAGCAGGACTAATCGTGGCAGTATCAACGGTTGTAATGGTTAAGAGAAGAAGAGACTAGTCTATCCAGAAACTGTTATGTTTAGCGTTACCGGGTAAATCGGTAACTGCTTTAGTCTGATTAATGTTAGTGGTAATTAGCAGATTAATCGCTAAATTACCATGCAAATTAATGCCGGTGAGGCTGTTTAGCATTAATCGTTAATTTAGCGTTCAGCTGTTTAATCGTAACCCCCAGCAACCCACTTAACAGTCAACAGCTAATCCACGTGGAACCAACAGCCAGACTTCCACGTCCACGACTTCCACGTGAAAAAACCCACATCCACGTCACCAACAAAACAGCCAGATATCTATATCCACCCTTAGCTGGTGAGAAAAAAAAAATTACCTGCTGTAACCGTTCATATTAGGGTGTCCTCACCAGCTAGGGAAAAAAATTATTCTTTCAAGCATCTGCTTAGCGCGTATAGAGATACTGAGGACAATAGTATGCCAATGACTAGACTCATAATCAATGCCGTTTCACCATCACCAATCAATCTGTCAAGGAGCAACCACGCTCCTCTGAATACTAGTACTGATGATAAAATCAAAACGATTTCCCAGAAAATCGCTTCATAGGCTCTCAATCAAGCTCCAACCACGTTTTTCATATACGCGCGCGCGTAGTCTACTGTTTTGTCAAATATAGGTCATGCCCATTTATGCCCACCGGATCGCGGAGTCTTGTAGACATCTGCTCCGGTTCGTATTCAGAAGTACTTAGCCATGCATCGACCACGGGACTGAAGAATAGCCCTTATATTGGCTCTCCACAGTGTGTAGGCATAACATGAGCGCGGAGTACAGATGAGTTGTCCATTAAAGCCGGATCATTGATGGGCATTCCTGTCAGACTCGATTACACTCTGGTTCTAGCGGTCGTTCTGATTGCGTGGAGTCTAGCCTCAGGCTATATGCCAGCTGAGTACCCGGGCCTTTCCCCACGAGAGTACTGGATTACCGGTTTGCTGGGCGCCATAACTCTATTCACGTCTGTCCTGGTTCATGAGCTAGCGCATTCCTACGTGGCGAAAAGCAGCGGATTGCCCGTTGAGAGGATAACCTTGTTCATTTTTGGCGGTGTGTCAGAGATCAAGGAAGAACCCAAGTCACCTGGTCAGGAATTCAGGATAACGGTGGTTGGGCCGGTATCCAGTTTCATTATTGGGACAGTGCTTGGATCGCTCTGGTTACTCCTAAATCGAGTAAGTTTTCCTCCTATAGTGCTTGCTCCACTTGAATACGGCAGCTACATAAATTTCATGCTAGGTGGGTTCAATATGCTGCCCGCCTTCCCGCTGGATGGAGGTCGTATTCTGCGCGCTACACTTTGGAGCTCAAAGAGGAGTTTGGTCGACGCGACAAAGATCGCAACTCGAGTTGGGGTTCTCTTCTCGTACCTGTTCATAGTAGCAGGCCTTTTGACATTATTGGCTGGGGCCTTCATATCTGGACTATGGTTCATGCTGATTGGATGGTTCTTGAGAAACGGAGCTGAAAGCAGCCTCCAACAAACGATAGTTGGAGAGTCTCTGGCAGGAGTCAAGATAAGAGACATAATGACGAGTGAGATTCACGCTGTGGAGCCAGATGTGCTTCTAAGTGATCTTGTGAATAATTACTTCTTCATGTACAAGCATGGCGGTTTTCCAGTTGCCAAGGATTCTAACTTGCTCGGACTGGTGACGATGCAGGATGTCAAGAAGATACCAAGAGAGAGGTGGAGAGAAGTCAGAGTGGTAGATGTGATGACTTCCTGCGAGAAGCTCGCATGTGTTGATCCTGATGAGAAGGCGATTGATGCTTTGATGAAGATGTCAAAGCAATCGGTAGGTCGACTTCCAGTGTGGAAGGACGGTAAGCTGATGGGCATAGTCTCACGCAGCGATGTTATGAAAGCAATTCAGATGAGAACTGAGCTTCAGAGCGCGCGCGCTAAATAGATGAAGAAACAGGCAGTTCAAATTACGGTGCTCTCACCAGCTAAGGACCCACCACCACCCAAAAATGTGGCCTAACGGTTCGAATTTGGGTGCTCTCACCAAGGGATGAAAAAAAAAAATTACCTGCTCTAACCGTTCATGTTACGATGCTCTTACCAAGGGCGCGCGCGCGACTTCATGAGAAAGGCGG
>CAYHAB010000247.1:0-4412 GCA_964354505.1 uncultured Thermodesulfobacteriota bacterium | reverse complement strand
AATCAATCCCCCTGGAGCAGATAACAATCAGCAGTAGGGGTGAGATTTTGGAGCGGGAGCGAATGGTGGCGTAAGCATTGGTGGTTGGGGCGGTCGCTCTTTATGGTGCCTTCTCATTGGCAAGGGGATGAAGGGGGACAAGGAGCGATCCCTTTGTAATTTTGTACTTATGCCTTCTCCACATCACTGTCCGGCTGAAGAAGGGCACAAACCAGATAAAGCCTATGATGATATCCTTTATAGGGGATAAGAGATAATGGAAGAAGTGATGAGCGGATCGTATCCTTTTACCTAAACAGCAATCTCCGATTATTGTCAAGAGCGAAACCGCAGCGGCTAAGGAGATCGTGCGGATTGTTGGCCCCAACACAACGAGCGAAAGGCATGCGATGAATACCGCGTTGGTCATTATCTCGGAGATATATCCGATCCCTCCGATCTTCCACCGCAGCTTTCCCCATCTGGCGTGCCGCTTGAGAAATTGTTTAATAGTTCTATAGTGATTGACTGCATTGACCACATGGCCGGAGGTGACGACCTTCTTGCCATTTTTGTGCATCAAGTCCCCCACCACATAGTCCTCGGCGAGGACGTTCTTCACGGCCTCAAACGCCCCTATCTCCTCAAAATCCTTCTTTCTCATCAGGATAGATTTTCCGACGACGACGGGCATCTTGAAAAACCTGGTCATGATGGCAACATTTCCGATAACAAAAGAGTTGAGATGCAGATTTTCCAGCAGAGAGCCGGCGCTTCGGCTTCCGATGCCCCGTATGAGGTTGCTCACCAGCCCGACGTCGGGGTCCTCCATGTGCTGTATTATTTCCATGAGGTAATCTTTAGCTACTCTGACATCGCTGTCGCTTATCAGGATGTATGGAAATTGCGCGACTCTGTAGGGGGAGATAAGGTTATTGACCTTTGGATTCAAGGCGCCATCCGCTTCTTTTACAACGATGGATATTTTTTGATGGGGGCACAGCCTTTTTATTTTTTGTGCAAGTTCCAAAGCAGGATCATTTGGTGCTTCGAGGCCAAATATAATCTCATATTCCGGGTAGTCCTGGTCGCAGAAGCTCGTGAGGTTGGCAAAGAGATCGTCATCCACCCCCTTGAGGGGCTTCAGGATCGATATGGGGGGACAGAACACGGTCGACGAGGGTTGCGATGGCTTGCCTCTGCCAGTCGCGGCTTTCTTGTCTTCGGCCAGAAAATCAGATTCCGGCAAGACATCGTTTTTGGGGATGGCAGACCGAATGGCGAAATTTTGCAAAACTATATTTGCAATCCCCAATGTTGCCAGACCCGCAAAAATGAGGAATAGCGCCATGATACGCTTTATTTTAACCTCTCACGAGGTTTATGGCAATACCTCTTTTTTTTACAGGGAGGGAAGATCCATACTTCTGCCAGCGAGAGATGCAGGGCCAGAAGGGCTTATACCGCCGCCGGGGAGATGGTAGTTTACTTTTTCTTGTAATCTCTGGTATGCTATGTACAAAAGCGCACAAGGAGGGTGCAATGGCTCGTAAGGTCTTTATAGATGAGGATGAATGTATCGGGTGCGGCACCTGCGAGGAACTATGCCCGGGGGTCTTTCACCTCAATGACGAGACGGAAAAGGTGGAAATCATTAATCAGACGGGAGCCCCTGAAGACCAGATTGAGGAGGCGATAGAGGCGTGCCCGGTGGAGTGCATGCACTGGGAGGAGTGATCTGTGGTGAATCAAGCTTGGCTCACCAAGGCATATCTTGAATCACCTGAGGCTAACCCCTCAACGTAGTCAAAGAAAATATCTCCAATGCCGTAGCACGGCCTGCGGCTTCAAAGAAGTCGCCATGGCTTGTGATCCTCTAAAGAAAAAGGAACCATGCCTCAATAGTGCGGGAGTTTAATTGCCTTGTGGAGCTTGCTCGTCTCGACAGCAGTGGTCGCATGTGCCGGAATGGGAGACAAAACCCAATTGCTGTCTTTCGTCCTTGCGGCCAAACTCAAGCGAAAGGGCGCGATTGTCCTCGGCATTCTTGTAGCTACGCTCGCCAACCACTTCTTGGCAGGCTACGTCGGTGTGTTCCTGTCGGACATAATCTCGCCTGGCGCTCTCAAGTGGGGTATCGCGATTGCCTTTCTTGTCTTTGGCGCTTGGACCCTCAAGCCGGATACTTTTGAGGGAAAGCGGCAATTCGGCACGCGGGGTGTTTTTCTCACGACCGTGATAGCCTTTTTCCTCGTAGAAATGGGTGACAAGACTCAGCTCGCCACCGTTGCCCTCGCGGCCCGGTATCGCTCCCTCATAACCGTTGTCCTCGGAACGACACTCGGCATGATGATCGTGAATGTTCCGGCTGTGTGGCTCGGCGAAGCTCTGGCGCGCCGAGTGAACATGCAGTTGTTTCGCTGGTTGGCCGCCATCCTTTTCTTCTTGTTGGCGATCCTGACAATCATAACGGATTCCAGTATCCTGAGCCTGCCGTGAGTGAGAAAAGGAAGTAAGATTTTTATCCTTGAATTATTTTAAAGAAGTCGCGAGTAATATAAGAGAAAGACCAAGGGAGGGAAAGTGGGAGAAGGCATTCTCATAGGATACTTCGAAAAACTGGATGAAGCTCGCGGGGCCCTAAAGGAGCTGCAGCGGAGGGGTTTCCGCCGTGTTGCATTGGCGAGCAAGACCGCGGATGGAAATATCAAAACGCGGGACCCCTTCCTGCGGCGCCTGGCTTTCGGGGCGACCACGGCTTTCATCCTCTTCGGAGTCCTCGCCGGGGCAGCCGCCATGAGCCTTCAGTGGTCGGTGCCGATTCCAATCGGAAACCTTTCTGCCCTGATTCCGGGCCTTGCGGGTGGATTTACCGGAATCCTCTTCAGTATGGCATGGATACGACGATCGAGGTTCGGCGTCGAACGAAGGCTGCTCGAGGATCATACACGCTGGCTGGTGTCCAAGGAGACCGTCCTGATTCTCCAGGCGCCGATCGAAACATTGCGATCCCCAGCGTCGGTACTGCGGGAAAGCGACGGAATCCCGCCCGCACTATTCGTCCTGCATCCAAAGCGAGAGGGTCTCATCGGAGAGGCGGAGAGCCTCGGGGGTCCGCTCTCGGCGGCGCAGATCCAGGAGCATGCCAAGCGTCTCGCCGGGGACCATCAGGTGGATCAGAATCCCCGGCGGAACATCGAACTGCTCAAGCGGCTCGAACAGACCCGGCGATGGATCCATCGGGTTTGCCTGGATCTGTCCGAAGCGAGTCGACTGGGACAGAGTACGCCTCCAACCGCCGAGTGGCTTCTCGACAATGAGTACATCATCGAGAGTAACGCACGCGAAGTTCAACTGAACCTTCCCCGGCACTATTACCAGGAGCTGCCGGCACTGGCCAACGAACCCTACCGGGGCCTGCCACGCATCTACGGCCTCGCAAGGGAACTCGTCTCCCATACGGACGTGCGTCTGGATAAGGAGAACGTCCTCGCGGTTATCGAGGCTTATCAATCCGTCGGCGCATTGTCGATTGGCGAACTTTGGGCCGTCCCCCAGATGCTGCGCGCGGCGTTGATCGAGAGCCTCCTGACTCTCGCCCAAAGAGCCCTGACAGAGCTGCGAGAGCGTGAGATCGCCGACTTCTGGGCGAACAGGCTCATTACGGCCAATCGGCGAGATCCCAACCAGCTCTTCTCGATCCTTGCAGAACTAGCCGAAACCCAGCCCAGCCCGAGCCCGTATTTCGCTTCTCAACTGATTGATCACCTCTACGACGAAGGAGCCGCGCTGGTGTCGGTCCAGGGCTGGCTTGAACGCACGTTCCGGAAACCCCTGGGCGATCTTGACCTGCGTGAGCAAAACCGCCAGATGAAGGATCAGATATCAATCGGGAATGCGTTTACCAGCTTGCGACAGCTCGCCCTGTTGGATTGGAGAAAGATTTTCGAACAACTCAGCCGGGTGGAGCAGTTGCTTCGGCTTGATCCTTCGGGCGTCTACCCCCGGATGGATTTCGACACGCGCGATCAATATCGCAGGGCGATCGAAGAACTCGCCCGCAGATCCGGCCAGGCGGAAGAACGAGTCGCCCAACGCGCCATTGACCTGGCGACGCGTGCCGCCCATGAAGGGGCGAAGGATGAACGGCGGATCCATGTCGGGACATATCTGGTCGGTGAAGGAAGACGCGAGCTGGCGCGGCTCATAGAATGCCGCGAGGCGCTCCGGTTCCGCGCCGTGCAGTGGGTCTGCCGCTATCATTCTGCAGTGTACTTTCTCGGACTCGGTTTTTTCGCCGCAGTATTCATCTCCCTGATCGTCCTACTTGGCATGCGCGGGCAGACACCCGGAATCCGGCTTTTGATAGCGCTCCTTTTGCTGATCCCGATCAGCCAGCTTTCGCTCGAGGTTATGAATTATCTGGTCACGCG
>CAYHAB010000246.1:0-15715 GCA_964354505.1 uncultured Thermodesulfobacteriota bacterium | reverse complement strand
AGCAGTCCGTTTTTACCCCCGAGGAGAAGATAGAGATGATCAAAGAGGAGGTGAAGGGCTACCCGAGTGTCACCGTGGATACCTTCCACGGGCTCCTGATGGAATATATGAAAAAGGTCAAGGCCACGGTGGCACTTCGCGGCCTGCGGGCCACCTCTGACTTCGAGTACGAGTATCACATGGCAGCCATGAACCGCAAACTCGACGATGAAATCGATACCCTCTTTATGATGACGGGCAAGGACTACTTCTTTGTCAGCTCCCGGACCATCAAGGAGGTAGCGAGCCTCGGGGGGTCAGTGGAGGGACTGGTGCCGAAACATGTGGCCCTGAAGTTGAGGCAGAAGTCCGCTCAAGACAAGAAGGGGTAATGCCATTAACCTCTCCCTTCCTCACCTGAGATGATCCCCAGAAAAAAAACCAGGCAGATCGCCCTCGGCGGGGTCCTGATCGGTGGTAATGCCCCTGTTGTAGTCCAGTCCATGACTACCACCAATCCCCTCGATGTGAATGCCACCCTCGGGGAGATCGAGAGGATGCGGCGGGCCGGGTGCGAGCTCGCCCGGGTGGCAGTACCAGATAAGGATGCCATCAAAGGGGTATGGGAGCTCGTCCGTCAATCTCCCCTCCCCATCATCGCCGATGTACACTTCGATCATCGTCTGGCCATGTTAGCGCTGGAGGCGGGGGTGGATGGCCTGAGGATCAATCCGGGGACCATCCGCCAGCGGGATGTATTGAGGGAGATCATTAAGGAGGCCAAGGAGCGGGGGGTGCCGGTTAGGATTGGGATCAATGCAGGTTCATTGGAGAAGCGCTTCCTGGAGAGATTTGGGCATGCCACCCCCGAGGCCATGGTGGAGAGCGCCATAGAGTGTGTAAAGCTCTGTGAGGATACCGGGCATCGGGCCGTCAAGGTCTCCCTCAAGGCCTCGGACGTCGTAAGGACCGTGGAGGCATATCGACTCTTCTCCCGGCGGTCTGATTATCCCCTCCACCTGGGGGTTACCGAGGCAGGACCGCCCTTTTCCGGCGTCATCAAGTCGGCGGTGGGGATGGGGATCCTCCTCGCCGAGGGGATAGGGGATACCATCCGGGTCTCCCTGACCGGCGACCCAGTGCTTGAGGTACGGGCGGCGTACGGCATCCTGCGGGCCCTGGGCATCAGGGAGCGGGGGGTTGATATCATCTCATGCCCCACCTGTGGAAGGTGTGAGGTAGATCTTATACGCCTGGTGGAGGAGATCCAGGGGCAACTGGAGCACATCGAGAACCCCCTCACCGTGGCAGTCATGGGGTGCGTGGTGAACGGACCTGGAGAGGCCAGAGAGGCCGATATCGGTATCGCCGGTGGAAAAGGGGTGGGGCTCCTCTTCAAGAAGGGTGAGGTCATCGAAAAGGTGCCGGAAGGTGAGTGGGTGCAGCGGTTAGTAAAGGAAGTGGAACGGATGGCTGGTTAGTCAGCTAACATCCCGACTTGTCGGATGGTCTGATGGCTCACGGATGCAAGGGGCCGCGTGGTCGCACAAAAACCTTTCATCATATATTGCTCAGAAAATAAAACCTCTCGATTTCCTCTCCCCTCGGGGAGAGGAGGTAAGGTGAGGGGGTAACCATAATTATATCCACCCTCACCCAAACCCTCTTCCCGCTATGAGGCCGGGACCTTACGGCCCGCTAGCGGGAGAGGGAAAATGAGAGGTATTTTCCCCGCCCTTGGCGGGACTCGCGGGTGACGTTCGCGTCATGGTCAATTACTTTCGCTCATCCCTCACTATTTCGTACACCTCTATGACCCCCATCCTGTAGCTCGTAACCCAGAGCTGCTTCCCGTCAGGGGTTACGGCCAATCCCATAGGAAAGGGAAAATTCTTCTTGTATATAATATTGAAGCTCCCCGTATCCACAACAATCAGCTTCCCTTCATCGTGTGACACACCGAACAGGTACTTTTCGTCAGGGGAGAGGGCGATCGTTCGGGCCATCTTGCCGACGGAGACCTCTTTCCTCGTTTTTTTGGCGATCAGGTCAAAGGCAAGGATCTTTCCGAGGATATTGTCTGATATATACAGTGTGTTCTGATCCTTGGCCAGGATGATGTGCCGCGGGTTTGCCGTAGCCGGCATGTCGTCGACGACCTCAAGCGTTTTCAGATCGATGACACTGATAGTCCCTCCCCCCATATTTGCTATGTAGGCCTTTTGAGAGTCCGATGAGATGGCGATCCCCCTCGGTATATACTGTCCTTTGCCGCCGAGCCTGACGTCCTTGACCGTTTTATAGTGCTGCGTATCTACCACCGAAACTGAGCTCGAGTGCCAGTTGGCGACGAGGGCATACCTCCCATCCGGTGTCACCTTGATAATCTTAGGGGTCTTCCCTGTTTTGATCTTTATTATCTTCGTTTGATAGGATCGTTGGTTGACGAAATCGGTAATGCGCAAACTCTCATACGGCGTCTGGTCCGGAACAACGAGGGTCTCCTCGGTGTCATACACTGTTATGCCCTCGGCGTTATGCAGCGAGATCCACAGCAGTCTTCCGTTTTGAGAGAAGTCACACTCAACGGGTTTTTGCGCATAGGATTGGACCGGTTCGCGGGTTTTATAATCCCATCCGGTGGCAAGGGTTCGGGAAAATTGTGCCTTCTTGATGAATTCGAGGGTAGCGGTGTTGATGAGCCAGAAATCCATCCCTTCGAGATTCATCACCGCCGCGTAACGCCCGTCAGGGGAGATCTCAACGGATTTCGGGGCTCCCGCTCCTTCGAAGGTCTTGAGATGCTTCAGCTCAAACCCCTGAGCGCTCACGGGGAGAAGCACCGCCAGGACGAAAAGGGCCCGCACTATGGTGTGGATCATGATTTTCTCCTCGAGAGATTGTGATGAGTGCAACAGAGCATATCATAAACCTTCTGTCTTTGCAACCAGGGTGGCTTAGAGAGGAAAGAGGGGCACCATGTTTCCCTTGCAAAAAGCCGGCGAATTTATATAATGATTTCCTGCGCACAAGGCCTCGGGATGAGAAGAATAAAAATGGAGCAATTTTATCTCGGTATAGATATCGGCTCAATCAGCGCCAACACCGTGGTGATGAACCGGGCGGGTGATATCGCGGAGGAGCACTATACCCGTCTGAGAGGCCAGCCCCTGCGAACAAGCAAAGCTGTCTTGGAAGAGATATTCTCCCGCATTCCCGCCGGGCAGTTTGCGGGGATAGCCCTTACCGGGGCAGGCGGCAAGGGCCTAGCGGAGCTTTTAGGAGGGGAATTCTTCAATGAAATCATCGCCCAGGCGAAGGCCATCGAACGCCTCTACCCCCAGGTGAGGACAATCATGGATATCGGGGGAGAGGATTCCAAGCTCATCATTCTGGATCAGGAGGATGGTCGGGTCAGGATAGATGACTTCTCCATGAACACGCTCTGCGCTGCGGGGACAGGATCGTTCCTCGATCAGCAGGCATCCCGTCTGGGGCTTACCATCGAGGAGTTCGGCCAGCTCGCCCTGCAATCACAGAATCCGCCGCGGATCGCCGGCCGGTGCAGCGTCTTCGCCAAGTCGGACATGATCCATCTCCAACAGATCGCAACGCCTGACTACGATATCGTGGCCGGTCTCTGCGATGCCTTGGCAAGGAACTTTAAGAGCAACATCGGTGCGGGGAGGGAAATTCGCAGACCCGTGGCCTTTCAGGGGGGGGTAGCGGCCAACGCGGGAATGAGGAGAGCCTTTTCCGATATCTTGGAGCTCAATGAGGGTGAACTCATCATCCCCAAACACCACGCCTCCATGGGGGCCATCGGTGCGGTGTTTTGTGCCCTCGAGGAGGGGAGGTTCTCGAAAAACCAATTTAAGGGGCTGGAACCTCTGCAGAGCTACATCGATCAACAAAGGGATACGGAGCAAAAGGGTTGGAGACCTCTCATCCTTTCCCCGCACCACCTGGAGGATAAAGGGCGCGTTTCTAAGCCCGAAGCCACGGATGGAAAGATCCCGGCCTATCTGGGGCTGGATGTTGGCTCCATCAGCACGAATTTGGTGGTCATCGATGACGAAGAACGGGTCATCGCCAAACGGTACCTGATGACGGCAGGCAGACCCATCGAGGCCATCCGTCAGGGGTTGCAAGAGATCGGAGAAGAGATCGGGGACCTCGTGGAGATCAAGGGGGTGGGTTCTACGGGCTCCGGCAGGTACCTGACCGGAGACTTCGTAGGGGCGGATATCGTCCGCAACGAGATTACTGCCCAGGCCACCGCAGCAGCCAATATCGACCCGGGGGTGGACACCATCTTTGAGATCGGGGGGCAGGATTCCAAATACATCAGCCTCGAGACGGGGGTCATCGTCGACTTTGAGATGAACAAGGTGTGTGCCGCGGGTACCGGCTCCTTCCTTGAGGAACAGGCTGAGAAACTCGGAATCTCCATCAAAGCAGAATTTGCACAAAAGGCCCTGCATGCCCCTTCACCGGTGAGGATGGGGGAACGGTGTACCGTTTTTATAGAATCCGATCTCGTCCATCACCAGCAGCGGGGGGCGGAGATCAACGATCTGGTGGGTGGCCTCTGCTACTCTATCGTCCAGAACTACCTTAACCGCGTCGTTGGAGATCGCCGGATCGGAAACAAAATATTTTTCCAGGGAGGGACCGCCTTCAACAAGGGGGTGGTGGCGGCCTTCGAGGAGGTATTGGGTAAAGAGATCACCGTTCCCGAGAACCACGATGTGACAGGAGCCATTGGGGTGGCGCTGCTGGCGCGAGAAGAGCGCGCCTGGGAGCGAAGCAGTTTTAAAGGGTTTGACCTGAGTCGGCGCAGCTATGAAATCACCACCTTCGAGTGTAAGGGTTGTCCCAATATATGCCTCATTAGGAAGGTGAGTGTCGAAGGAGAAAAGCCCCTCTTTTATGGGAGCCGGTGCGAGAAATATGATGTGGTCCGCAGGAGCAAGGGGAGCAAACTGCCGGATCTCTTCGCTGAGCGGGAGGAGATCCTCTTCGGACCCTATCCTGGGGAAGAAGCGCTTGGGGATGATGCCCCGGCCATCGGGATCCCCCGTATCCTTATCTTTCACGAGCTCTTACCTTTTTGGAAGGCGTTCTTCACGGAGCTTGGCTATCGGGTGATCCTGTCAGACCCCACCAACAAGGAGTTGATCCGGGAAGGCGTGGAGTCGGTGGTGGCCGAGACCTGCTTTCCCGTCAAGGTGGCCCACGGTCATGTCCTGAACCTCTTGGCGAAGGGGGTCAAGATGATCTTTCTTCCTAGTATCATTAACATGGAGAAGTTCAGCGAGGCATTTGAATACTCCCAGACCTGCCCCTATGTCCAGTCTTTCCCCTACGCCGTACATTCTTCCATAGATTTTAAGAGGTACGGCGTCCAGGTTCTGCAGCCGGTGATCTCCTTCGGTAGAGGTCCTCAAGAGGTGGAGCGGGCCTTGGTGGGGCTGGGGAGGCGGTTAAAAAGACGGGCGGGTGCAATACGTCGTGCATGCGCCCGGGCCCGGGAGCACCAGGAATGGTTTTACCGGTCTATCGCCGACCGGGGGAAGGAGGTCCTTGAGGGTTTGAGGGAGGGGGAAAAAGGCATGGTCATTGTCGGGCGCCCCTACAACAGCTGCGATCCGGCGGTGAATCTCGATATCCCCAAGAAGCTCCGCGACCTGGGTGTGCTTCCCATCCCCATGGACTTTCTCCCGTTGGAGTCTATGGTGGAGCGGGAACGAGTCAGGGATATGTACTGGAAATCCGGGCAGAAGATCCTGGCAGCTGCTCATCTCATACAAGAAGACCCCAGGCTTTTTGGGATCTACATCAGCAACTTCGGCTGCGGGGCCGACTCTTTTATCACCCATTTCTTCCGCGATAACCTCAAGGGGAAGCCATACCTGCAACTGGAGATCGATGAACACAGCGCCGATGCCGGGGCCATCACCAGGTGCGAGGCCTTCCTCGATAGCCTCAAGCACGCACGCGGACCGAAGGAGGAGGGACGTAAAAAGAGGAGGGGGAAGGTGGAAGGTAACATGAGCCGCACTATCTACATCCCCCATATGGCAGACCACTCCTATGCCTTTGTTGCAGCCTTTGAGGCCTGCGGTCTCTCGGCCCGGGTCTTTCCCGAATCGACCCAGGAGACCCTCCACTGGGGCAGGAAATATACCTCGGGGAGGGAGTGCTACCCCTTCATCCTTACCACCGGGGACATGCTCAGAATCCTCAAGGGCACCGATTGCGACCCCAAGCAGGTGGCCTTCTTCATGCCGTCGGGGAGCGGCCCCTGCCGTTTCGGGCAGTACCATTGCTTCCACCGTCTCATCTTAGATGACCTGGGATATGACGATGTCCCCATTTATGCCCCCAATCAGGATGGAACGCTCTACCGCGACATGGGGATTATGGGACCCACCTTCAATAAACTCGGGTGGTGGGCCATCGTGGCAGTGGACCTCCTCATCAAAAAGCTCCACGAAACCAGACCGTATGAACAAAAGCGGGGCGAGACAGACCGGGTCTATCAGGAATGCCTCCATATGGCTTGCGAGGCCATCAGGACCGGAGGCGAGGATCTGGGCAGGTTGGAGAAGGCCCTCCTTGAGGCCCGGGAACGATTTGATCGCATCCCCGTGGTAAATCCAGGGAGCAATCCGAAGATCGGGATCGTGGGAGAAATCTATGTGCGGTCAAACCGTTTCAGCAACGAGAATATCGTCCGCAAGATAGAAGTCCTCGGCGGGGAGGCATGGCTCGCCCCCCTGGTGGAGTGGATCCATTATATCAACGTCATGTCCCGCAGGCATACCTGGAAGAAGCAAGACTACCCGAATCTACTCAAGACCATTGTGACTGAATACTACCAAAAGAAGTTCGAACAGAGCCTCGATCGCATCTTTGTCGGGAGCATCAGGAACCTTCAAGAGCCCAAGACCGCCGAGGTCCTTGCATTGGCCAAACCCTATCTCGATTCCTCCTTTGAGGGGGAAGCGGTCTTGAGCATCGGCAAGACGGTGGATTTCGCCCACAAGGGGGCCAGTGGGGTGGTAAACGTCATGCCTTTCACCTGTATGCCGGGTACTGTAGTGAGCGCCATCCTCAAGAGATATCGTGAGGAGAACAGCAATCTCCCCATCTTAAATATGGTCTATGATGGTCAGGAGCAGAGCAACATCGCGACCCGTCTCGAGGCCTTCATGTACCAGGCCAGGAAGTATCGGGAGCAGCATCACGCGGGAAAATAGGCGCTACTCTCCTGAGGTCATGAAGGCCGTATATCCCTCCTGAGCCAGGCGCACGGCGAGCTGATAGGCCTCTTCCCTCGTCCGGAATTTCCCCAGCCTGACACGGTAATAGGTATTGTCCGGTGTCTTCAGTACCTGGATGTAGGCATCGTACTGTTTTTTCTGCAGCTCTTCCGTCAACCTGGAGGCGTTGGATCGGTCGGTGAAGGACCCCACCTGGACGGTAAAAGGCCCTTCAGAGGAGGGGGCGGGGGTAAATACTTTATCCATGACCTCCACCCTCACCTTGGCTACCCCCTCCTCGGCCATCCCCAGGGACTGGGCGGCGGCATACGAGAGGTCGATGATCCTCCCCTGTACAAAGGGTCCGCGGTCATTGATGGCGACCATGACGGATCTGCCGTTGCTCAGGTGGGTAACCATCACGGTAGTGCCCAAGGGGAGGGTTTTGTGGGCGGCGGTCAGCTGATACATATCGTAAACCGCACCGCTGGCGGTTTTCCGGCCGTGAAAGTCCTTTCCATACCACGAGGCCCATCCCACCTCTACCTTCTTGATTTCCGGAGGGGCCGCCCCCTCTCTCCTCAAAAGGGAACAGCCGCTCAGGATGCACAGAGCGAGACAAATAAGGAGTATCTTCTTCATCCCCTGATCACCCTTGCCGGCGGACTACACGCATAGGGATAGTGTCCCCTGCTCTTGGAGAGGATCAGGTCGTACCCTGATCTCATGCATGCCAAACGTCTCCCGGAGCCTCTGGATATTTTTGCCCCCCTGTCCGTAGAAATTTGATATATCCCGGGGGGAGACGCGAAAGGTAGGTGCTGACCCCCCCTCTTCAGGAAATTCAGCGAGGAGATCAAGTGCCCGTTCGTAGAGGAGCGAGCTCTCCACCAACTGTCTGAAGGCCGGATGGTACGGTCCTGCCACAATGGTCCCAGGTGCATCCAGGGAGGGTGTGGGCTGCAGCCCTATCCTGATCACCGGGATATGGGCCTGATGGAACCGCTTCAGGGCCTCCTTGGTGAGGGTGATCGCTTCTTCCAGGGAGGGGGGGCGATAACGTCCCGCTCTAAACCACCGCTCCAAGTGCGTCCCCTTGATCACGAGGGTGGGGTAGAGCCGTACAAAGTGGGGACCTAAGTGGATCACCTCTGCGACGGTAGCGGCGAAGGTCTCGGCGCTGTCCCGGGGTAAACCGATCATGAGTTGAATCCCGACCTCGAAACCGCTCTGGTTGAGTTCCCTCACGGCCTCCTTCACCCTTTCCCCGTCATATCCCCTGAGCAAGGTCCTGAGGACCTCGTCGTTCATGGACTGGACTCCCAACTCGACGGTAGCTACCCTGTGCGCCCTGAGGATTTCGATGCATTCATGGGAGATATAATCGGGTCTGGTGGATAACCGGAGGGAGTGAACACTCCCCCCCTTGAGAAAGGGTTCGACGCTGCGCAAAAGCCCCTCCTGGGTTTTTAGGGGGAGGGCGGTGAAGCTCCCCCCATAAAATGCCACCTGCACTGTTTGGCAGTCTCTTCGTTTGCGGCCTCCCAGCTTCAGGTAGCGTTCGATCTCTTGTGTAATCTCCTCGGCGGTGGGGAGTGTCGAGGCAGGGTGGGCGATCCTGCTTTGATCGCAATATACACACCGGTGGGGACATCCAAGATGGGAGATGAAGATGGGGATGATAAACCTTTTGCCCTCCACGCTCAATCCTCCTGCAGGGACCTCAGGGCCTGTTCGGCCGCCCTCTGCTCAGCCTCTTTCTTGCTCCTCCCCATTCCCATACCATAGGGCTTTCCCTTGATGGAGATGACTACCTCAAAGGTCTTTGCGTGATCCGGCCCCTCCTCCCGTGCAACGGTATAATGGGGAGTATCATTGAGGTGTTTTTGGGTATATTCTTGGAGTCTGGTCTTGAAGTCCTTATCCTCTGATTTCCCCTGCATTTCCTGTACGAGCGGGGTGTAGAGACCTTGGATCACCCGGAAGGCCTCCCCATATCCGCCATCGAGGTAGACGGCAGCCATCAGCGCCTCGAAGCCTCCTGCCAGGATGGAGTCCTTTTCTCTCCCCCCGGTTTCCTCCTCACCCCGACCCAGCCGCAAGACATCTCCCAACCGAACCCCTCGGGCAAGC
The DNA here is from genome assembly GCA_964354505.1 of uncultured Thermodesulfobacteriota bacterium. Taxonomy (GTDB): domain Bacteria; phylum Desulfobacterota; class B13-G15; order B13-G15; family RBG-16-54-18; genus RBG-13-52-11. The sequence goes on along the minus strand of CAYHAB010000246.1, from coordinate 6,335 downwards.
GAGGCGAGGGTGCTTTCCTTGACAAACTCGGCCCTCGTCTTAGACAGCCCCCCTTCAGTGAGATGAGGGAAACTGTTCATCAGGAGATGGCTCACCACTACCTCTATTACTGAATCCCCCAAAAACTCCAACCGCTCATTATCCTCCCCCTCTGCCATTTTCTCGTGGAGGTAGGAGCTATGGGTGAGGGCGTGGGTGAGGAGCTGAGGGGTGCGGAAGCGGTAGGAGATCTTTTCCTGCAGAGCCGTTATCAGAGGCACCTTATACAACCCTGTTCACATCAGCCTCACGGCAGGCTCTTGACGATCTCCACCCGCGTGGCCTTCAGGTATCCACGGTCATCGATGTAGAGGACCCTGATCGTCTCGCCGATAGTGGGATAACGATGGGGGTAATACGCGGTCCTGCTGCCCAGGTAGAAGGTATAGACCTTATCGGTTCGATCGCTCTTGACCTCGATGGTCCCCCGGCGAAGGGCATTGGTCTGGATGGAGAGGACCTTGCCCTGTACCTCATTGGGGCCTATCTCCTTGCCCTTGGCGCTCGTGATGGGAGAAAAGACGCCGCCTATGCCTACGAGCACCAAGGAGAGGATTACCATGAGGACCAGCATTGTTTTTTTATACTGCTTCCAATCCATGATCGGACCTCCATTTTTTATATTGAAACTATCGTGAGGGTATAGTTATTCCCTGTCAATAAAAAATACCATGTTCCCCCGAGGGATTCAAGGATTTATCTCATACCGGCCAAAGTTTCTTCCCCTGGGCCTTTAAAGAAGAATAAGGTAATAATTAGAAGAAGAAATTCGGCCACCTCTCCACAATCTATGTTTTGTCCGGACCACAACAGGGATCTCTTTGTTGTTCGAACAACTTTGGGGTTGTTTACTATGTTAACTTATTCCTCCTGCCCTTCTTAGCATATTAGATATCGCGGATGTCGTCACCCAGACATGGCAAGCAACTTCTGCCAAGGGGAACCCGCATTCCTTAACCAGCCGTCGCGCTATATCGGACCGTACTGCAGAAACCTGTCCGCGACGACTACCCATCCCCAATTCCTTCTCATGAAAAGGATAGAAGTGAGCATTATGGATTTTGTTTATTTCTTATCGTACTGCTCAGAAATGTGGCGTGTAATTTTAATATTCTTTGCGGTATCTGCCATAACAACGACCAACTCAGCTAAAAAGTAAAAAAACGCAAGCACAAAGAAAGCCATGAACAATCCGGCTGTCATGAACAGTAATCCTCCCAAAAATCCCTCTCCGCCGCCGAGCCCTGGAACAAGAGGAAGAGGGGCCGTCTTTTTGAGCAGGTAAAAAGCTTGCCCCCTCATGAACCATATAAGGATGCCTCCGGCAATAGAAATAGCACTTACAAAACAAGCGTATATCTCCCCCATGAGCTTAAGGAATATAGACGCAATGGGGATAATATGAAACTCTGTTTCCGGCAGTTCGGCGATGTCTCTGGATCGAATAAACAGGGTATGAACCACCATGTAAACAGCTATAACAAAAAGCAACTGAAAAATAGCGACCCCTGCTATTGCAGCAAAAGGAGCCCGTAAGGCAAACTTCCAAGCAGATATCCAACTAACAAAGCCGGCAACGGCGATCACTACTGCCAGCACTCGCAAGGCAACTGTAAACGCCTTTCTACAGACATCCCCTTGAGAAATCAGTTGAAGAACCGATTCCATGGAGAAATAATTTTTCATCTCACCCTCCTTTATTACAACAACACCGGTTTCTAGTTTGGCGCCGCATCCAGAACATAATGGTGCATCGTCCGCGTTTCGAACTCCACATTTTTGACACTTCATACCTTACCTTACCTCCTTCTCAATCTCAATGTCGCATTCAATAGATACCCTACAATCGCAGGTCAAAGACGATGTCCCCTCCTATCCGTTTTATCTCCCAAGAGGATGGCCTGATGGCCTTCCCGATATCGGTGATCCCGAGATCCCCGACCCCCTCCACCCCTTTTCCCAGGATAAGAGGAGCCGTGATGACCACCATCCTGTTGGCCAATCCTTCTCGCAAGAGGGCGGTGATGACCTCCCTCCCCCCCTCCACCAGGATTGAGGAGATACCGTTCTCGGCCAGCGTCTTCAGCAGGGACCTCAATTGCACGCGCCCATCCGCACCTTTTTCAACTCTCAGGACCTCTTTCCCCTGCCGCTGTATCGCTTCGACTTTCTTCGTATCGTGCGCATCGAGGGTTGCGATGATGGTTTCCCCTTCACCCTGAAGCACCTGGGAGTGCAGGGGGATCCGGAGATTGTTGTCGAGGATGATGCGCAGGGGATCTCTCCCCTTTACCAATCTCACCGTGAGTTGGGGGTCGTCGGCCATGACGGTCCCTATCCCGATCATGATTGCATCGTGCCGGGCCCGCAAGCGGTGGGCAAACTTTCTGCTCTGTTCCGAACTGATCCAGCGGGATGCGCCTTGCGAGGTAGCGATCCTGCCGTCGAGGGATTGGGCGTATTTGATGGTGATAAAGGGGAGGCCTGTCCGGATATAGTGAAAATAAACCTCGTTGAGTCTTTGCGCCTCCTGCTCCAAGATCCCTATCACGACCTCTATGCCGCGATCCCTCAACATCTGCGCCCCCTTCCCGTTTACCAGGGGGTTGGCGTCCAGGGTTCCAACCACCACCCTTGTGACCCCCTGTTCGATTAGGGTATCGACACAGGGGGGTGTCTTCCCCCAGTGGCAGCAGGGTTCCAGATTGACGTAGATGGTGGCACCCCGTACACTCCCCGAGGCCTTCTTGACGGCATCTATCTCGGCATGCTCAGCGCCGAATTTCCGATGGTACCCGTCAGCGACGATCTTCCCTTTGCGGACGATGACTGCCCCCACCATGGGGTTGGGGCTCACCCCCTCCATCCCTTTGCGTGCCAGCTGCAGGGCCCTTCTCATATACCGCTCATCTTCACGCGCGGAGGTCATCTTATACCCTCACACTGTGGTTCGTGAGCTTTTCTCGGCGGATGGTGGAGGCGGGGGAGGCGCCGTAATTATGGCCGGGGAGCACCACGGTATCGTCGGAGAGGGTGAAGAGCCGGTGGCGGATGGATGACTCCAGGGTCTCCCATGAGCCCCCCGGCAGGTCGGTCCTGCCGACATCGCCCACAAAGAGCGTGTCGCCGGTGAAGACCATTGCCTCCAGGTACAGGGAGATGCTCCCCGGGGAATGACCGGGGGTGTGGATCACCTTCAGGTCCAGTTCCCCTACCCAAATAATGTCTCCGTCCTTCACAAGGGTGTCCGCTGAGGGAGAGGGCTCTGCCTGAAAGAGGGAGAGGGTGCCGATTGAGGGGTGATCCAGGTAGTCTTTCTCCGCCTCGTGGATGATGATCTTGGCGCCGGTGCGCTGCACCATCGCCGCATTACCCATGATGTGGTCTATGTGGGCATGGGTGTTGAGGATGGAGGTAATCTTCACTCCGTGCTGCCGGGCGAAATCGATTAATCGGTCGACATCATCGGCGGGATCAATAACCAGGGCCTCTCCGATTGTCTCATCCCCAATGAGATAACTGAAGACCATATAGTTGCCGACCTCAAATTGTTTGATCATCATCTTTTGCTTTTACCCCCGGCATCGCGCCCTTGAAGGAAAACGACTCATTCTAAGATAGATCATCTGGGATGTCAAAGGTTGAGCGCCTTGAGTTGGTATGGTACTATGAACAAAAGGGTTCAATCCCGCCCCGCAATATAGATTTATGGAAGCGGGATGCTGCTGGCGGCAGGATTCATGGAATCTTTCTTTTGACTAGAACCCTTGGCCCCTAGGACCCTGGAATCCTGATGAGGCGTCCGTTGATACTTTGTACCAACATTGTTACAGAAGAGCCGCTCAAAGAAGTGAGGTCTCAATGATCATCCTTGCCATCGAGAGCTCATGCGATGATACCGGGGCCGCCCTGATAGAAGATGGGCGCAGGGTTCTATCCAATTGCCTCGCATCTCAGGACGAGATCCACAAGCGGTATGGAGGGGTAGTGCCGGAGTTGGCCTCCCGGCGCCACCTTGAGAACATCGTGCCGGTGATCAGGGGGGGGCTTGAGGAGGCCCATACCTCGCTCGATGAGGTGGATGGGGTGGCGGTGACCCGGGGGCCGGGGCTCGTGGGCTCTCTCTTAGTGGGGATCATGACGGCAAAGGCCATCGCCCATGCCAAGGACCTCCCCCTGATAGGAGTGAATCACCTCATGGGACACCTCCTCGCCGTCTTTTTGGAGCACGAGGTCCCCTTCCCCTTTATCGGCATGGTGGCCTCGGGGGGACACACCTCCCTCTATCTGGCTGAGGGGTTCACGGCCTTTCGCCCCTTGGGCAAGACCAGAGACGACGCCGCCGGTGAGGCCTTTGACAAGGTGGCCAAGTATCTGGGATTGGGATACCCGGGGGGGATGGTCATAGAAGAGCTGGCACGCCGCGGTGATCCCAAGGCCATACCCTTCCCTCGGGCTTATATTGCGAAGGACTCCCTGGATTTCAGCTTCAGCGGGATCAAGACGGCGGTGGTGAACCACGTCCGTACCCATCCCCCTTCCGATGATGGGATAGCCGATATCGCCGCCTCCTTTCAAGAGGCGGTGGTGGATGTGCTGGTGGATAAGATTGTCTGGGCAGCCCAGCGATATAAGGTGGACAGGGTGGTGGTTGCCGGAGGGGTGGCCTCTAATAATCGTCTGCGGGAGCGGTTGCTGAAAACAGGAAACGCGTTGAATATGCAGGCTTATTTCCCATCCCCTTTTCTCTGCCGGGATAATGCGGCCATGATCGGTGTGGCCGGCTACCACCTCCTCAAGGAGGGGAGGAGGGATGGGCTCGATATGAGCGCCCTGTCGCGCTGGCCTTTAGGAAAGGACTAGATCCGTGACCTCGTTGATGCAGGAGTTAAGAAGTCGGGGTGTCGCGCCCAAGAGGGCCCTTGGCCAGCACTTCCTCATCGACAGGGGCGTGGCCCAGAAGATCGTTCAATTGGCCGATCTCAAGCCTGAGGATTGCGTGGTGGAGATCGGTCCTGGCATGGGGGTCTTGACCTTCCTCATGCTCCCCCAGGTAAAGCAGGTGGTGGCCGTGGAATTGGATCAGGAGATGGCGGATTACCTCAGGGAGCGGGGAGGGGGGACGCCCTCGCTGATTGTGGTACGCCGGGACGCCCTCGGCTTTGATTTTCCGGCCTTGGCCCAGGAGGCCGGCAGGAAGCTCAAGGTAGTTGCCAACCTCCCCTACAATATATCCACCCCCGTCATCTTCCGGCTCTTGGAAAGCCGGGAGGCCTTGGCCCACCTCACCCTGATGCTCCAGCGCGAGGTGGCGCAGCGGATCACCGCCTCCCCCGGCAGCAAAGACTACGGACTGCTGTCGATATTTACCCAGCTCTATACCGCCCCCAAGATCATGATGCCGGTCCCTCCCCAGGCCTTTTATCCCCGCCCCAAGGTGGAGTCCTCCGTCGTGGGGTTTGAGATCCTGGAGCGCCCCCGCGTGGCGATCAAGGATGAAGGCTTCTTTCAGAAAGTGGTGCGGGCTTCCTTTAGTCAGCGGAGGAAGACCATCCTCAACTCCCTGACGGGCGCCCCTCTCGCCCTCGGCTCCAGGGAGAAGATCACGGAGGCCTTGGAGGCTGTCGGCATCGACCCCCGACGCCGGGCAGAGACCATGGATCTGACCGAGTTTAAGCGCCTGGCCGAGGCGCTGCAGCATATCGTCTCTCTGCGCTGACTAGATGTGATCGAACACCGGGCCCGGCCGAAGCTCGACTTTTTCTGACAGGACGACCGGTTAAGAGCTCGTTGTCGGCATTGGGAAAGGCCGTCTTCCTGACCTTACCCTTATCAAGATACAGGGGGGATGGTATTACCTTTGGAGATTGAACGTACTTGCACTGATTCCGGCAAGCCCTCAAACGCGAAACGATATCCCGGACTGTCTCGAATGGTTTTTTAAGCTGTCTTCCCGAATTACAGGGATTGATCCCGCTCCGCTGCGCGCTTTGAAACGTAAAGCTAGATCCACCTGGCAAGAATGTCTTGTTTTTCTTCTAGGTCACGTACCGTAACGGTGTACATGGTGTCACTCGACTCATCCGATATTTCCAATTCCTCCATTGGTATCCACATACGGCTTATAGGAAGGTCTTCAGGCCTTACTCGGAGCCTTCGCCCATCCAAGAGGACCAAAACTTCTCCATCATCCTCCAATTTTATAAGTGTTTCTCTCTCTTTCTGATAATCTATTGATGTAGCATCCATTTCTTCATTGACTCACTTTACCAGTTTGACCATATTATCGTGTGTAA
>CAYHAB010000245.1:0-7222 GCA_964354505.1 uncultured Thermodesulfobacteriota bacterium | reverse complement strand
CGAGGAACAGAAGAGGAGGTATCTCCCCGACATAGCCAGCGGGAAGAGGCTCGCTGCCTTTGGCGCCACGGAGGCCAACGCAGGCAGCGATGTGGCTGCCATGCAGACCACGGCGACCAAGGATGGTGATGGATATATCCTCAATGGGACCAAACAGTGGATAACCAACGGTGGTGAGGCGGAAATCTATTCCGTCTTTGCCGTCACGGATAGAAAGCGCGGACCGCGCGGGATCAGTGCTTTTATCGTCGAAAAAGGAACCAAGGGGTTCTCCTTCGGCAAAAAGGAACAAAAGTTGGGGATTCGGGCCTCGGCCACCAGGGAGTTGGTCTTCGAGAACTGTTGGGTTCCCAAGGAGAATCTCATCGGGAACCGCGAGGGTATCGGCCTCATCATCATTATAAAGACCTTCGACATGTCCCGTCCGGGGATCGGTGCCCAAGCCGTGGGGCTTGCTCAAGGGGCCTTTGAGACAGCGGCTCGATATGCCCGGGAGCGGGTCCAGTTCGGCCAGAGGATCATCTCCTTTCAGGCCATCCAGCACATCCTGGCCGACATGGCCGCCAACGTAGAGGCAGCCCGTGCACTGGTCTACGCCGTGGGCCGATATATCGACAGCAATCCCAAATCGTTCAGCAAAGAGTCGGCTATAGCCAAGCTTTTCCCGAGCGATATGGCCATGAAGGTGACTGTAGACGCCGTGCAGGTTTTGGGCGGATATGGGTATATGAGGGATTTCCCGGTGGAAAAGATGATGCGGGATGCCAAGATCCTCCAGATCTACGAGGGGACCAATCAGATCCAACGCAACAACATTGCTCTGGAACTCATTAAGGAGTTCGCCAGCGGGAAGAGAAGCTGATGGTGAAGACGGCCTTTATCTTCCCGGGGCAGGGTTCTCAGTATGTGGGTATGGGGAAGGAGCTTGCCGAGCATTTCCCCGTCGCGCGGGAGACCTTCGCCGAGGCCAATGATGCCCTCGGATTTGACCTCCAGGGCCTCTGTTTCAACGGTCCGGAGGAGGAGTTAAAGCTTACGGCCAATACCCAACCCTGTATCCTGACGGTGAGCATCGCCGCCTTGAGGGTCTTAAGACAAGAAGGGGGGTGGAAGGCCGACTATCTCGCCGGCCATAGCCTCGGGGAGTTCAGCGCCTTGGTGGCCGCCGACGCCATGAGCTTTCGTGACGCCGTTAAGATGGTGAGATTGCGGGGGGGATTTATGCAGGAGGCGGTCCCGGTGGGGGCAGGCGGTATGGCGGCCGTCTTGGGTCTGGAGCGGACAAAGGTGGAGGAACTCTGCCAACGAGCAGCTCAGGGCCAGGTCCTCACCCCTGCCAATTTTAATTCCCCGGGTCAGATTGTGATCTCCGGACACATCGAGGCCATCCAAAGGGGGATTGCTGTGGCCCAGGAGATGGGGGCGAAGAAGGCCATGCTCCTTCAGGTGAGTGCTCCGTTTCATTCTCCCCTTATGGAACCAGCCGGTCAAAAGCTTAAGGGGGAGTTGGCAAAGATCACTATCAATGACCTGAAGGCCCCTGTGGTGACCAATGTCGAGGCAGAGCCCAATACCTCGAAGGAGCGAGTGCAAGATCTCTTGGTCAGGCAGGTGAGCAGTCCGGTGAGGTGGGAGGATGCGGTGAACCGGATGATCGGATTGGGTGTGGAACGGTTTGTGGAGCTTGGACCGGGCACGGTGCTCTTGGGCTTGCTGCGCCGCATCGATGGGAAGCTTGAGATGTTCCATCTGGAAGACCTGGCAAGCCTGGAGCAGGTAAAAGGTGCTTGAAAATACGCCCCTCACCTGATAGGTTAGGAGAAGAAAAAATTAACAAAAAAAGGAGGTAGAACTCGATGTCTCTGGAGGCAAAGGTTAAGGAACTGATTGTGCAGCAGCTCGGGGTTAGTGAGAGTGAGGTTGTTCCCGAGGCCAAGTTTATCGATGATTTAGGTGCAGATTCCCTGGACCTCGTGGAATTGGTCATGGCATTGGAGGACGAGTACGGGATAGAGATACCTGATGAAGATGCCGAAAAGATCGTGACCGTCGGCGATGCCTTAAAGTACATCCAGGATCATATTTAAGCGGGAGGGAGACTCATTCTCCCTCCCGCATCGATTATGCACCTTTAACATCTTTACAGCAGATTTCCCCTGCCGTCGGGATCTGACGAGGAGGAGAATTACAAAGATCGAGGTGATAGCTTGAGCAGGAGGGTGGTTGTTACCGGGGTTGGTTTCGTGCTTCCCCAGGGGAGCGGTACCGACTCTGTTTGGAAAAAGATATGTGAGGGCATCTCCGGTGTTGGCCCCATAACGAAGTTTGATACCACGGATTTCGAGACCAAGATCGCCGCTGAAATAAAGGGCTTCCGGGCTGAGGACTACCTCGAGCCCAAGGAGATAAAGAAGATGGATATCTTCATCCATTATGCCCTGGCGGCGACACGCATCGCATTGGATGATGCAGGGCTAAAGATCTCCGATAAGAACGCCGAACGAATCGGGGTTATTGTCGGCACCGGTTTAGGTGGGTTGACGACCCTTGAGAAATACCACTCTGTCCTTTTGGAACGGGGGCCGCATCGGGTCACCCCTTTCTTCATCCCCATGCTGATAGCCAACGAGGCCTCAGGACAGATCGCCATTCACGTCGGTGCCAAGGGCCCGAATCTCTGTGTGGTCACGGCCTGCGCCACCGGCGCCCATTCCATCGGTGATGCCTTTCGGTGCATCCAATACGGAGATGCCGATGTCATCATCGCCGGCGGAGTGGAGGCTACCATTACCCCCTTGGCTGTGGCGGGCTTCAACGCCATGAAGGCCATCTCCACCAGAAACGACGAGCCCGAACGGGCCAGCCGCCCCTTTGAACGGGACCGAGACGGCTTTGTCATGGGGGAGGGCGGTGCCATCGCGATCCTGGAGGAGTTGGGGCATGCCCGCGCAAGGGGGGCGAAGATCTATGCGGAGCTGGTCGGCTATGGATATACCAGCGATGCCTATCACTTGGCGGCGCCTGATCCCGACGGGGATGGGGCGGCACGGTGTATGAATATGGCCCTGCGGGACGCTCAGCTCTCACCCGGAGAGGTCGACTACATCAACGCTCACGGGACCTCCACGGAACTCAACGATATAACCGAGACGTTGGCCATCAAACGGGTTTTTGGGGAATACGCCTATAAGCTCCCCGTCAGCTCCACGAAGTCAATGACGGGACACCTCTTGGGGGCTGCGGGTAGTACCGAGGCCGCCTTCTCTGCCCTCGCTATCAGGGACAAGATCATCCCCCCTACCATCAACTATGAGAACCCCGATCCCCGCTGCGATCTGGACTATGTCCCCAACACAGCGCGGGAAAAGGATGTGAAGGTGGTCATCTCCAACTCCTTCGGTTTTGGCGGTACCAACGCGACATTGGTTTTTGCGAGATATGAGGGCTGATATGTTGACAGCCATGGCGAGCGACCACAAAGGGTTCCGCCTCAAGGAAGAGCTGGTGACCTTCATAAGGGAACTGGGGCATGAGGTGGAAGATCTGGGATGCTTCGACGAGCAATCGGCGGACTATCCTGACCTGGGACAAGTGGTGGCCCGGAAGGTCTCGGCCGGTGAGGTGGAGGGGGGAATCCTTATCTGCGGCACCGGCATCGGGATGAGTATCGTCGCCAACAAGTTCCCCGGGGTTCGGGCGGCCCTCGTCAGTCACATCTATACCGCCCGCATGGCGAAGGAGCACAACAACGCCAATGTCTTGGTCATGGGGGGGATGGTCGTGGGGCCGGGTCTGGCCCGGGAGATGGTCAAGGCGTGGTTGGAGGCCGAGTTTCAAGGGGAGAGACATCAACGCAGGTTGCAGAAGATCGAGGCAATAGAGAGGAGGAATTTCCAAGTTTGACAAATCTGAAGTCCAGTCTGCGGGATGTTGATCCGGAGATGGCGGACGCCATTCAGCATGAGACCCTGCGCGAAGAGAACAAGATCGAATTGATCGCCTCGGAGAACTACACCAGTAATGCGGTTCTGGAGGCCCAGGGGGGAATCCTCACCAACAAGTATGCCGAGGGGTATCCCGGCAAGCGATACTACGGTGGTTGTGAGTATGTGGACGTGGTGGAAAGGCTCGCTATCGAGCGGGCCAAAGACCTCTTCGGCGCCGACCATGCCAATGTCCAACCACTCTCCGGGACAGCGGCCAATATGGGGACTGCTTTCGCCGTCCTGCGCCCCGGCGCGACCATCCTCGGGATGAATCTCGCCCATGGCGGGCATCTGAGCCACGGTTCCCCTGCCAGCTTTTCGGGCAAGCTCTTTAAGGCGACTTTTTACGGAGTGTCCAGGGAGACCGAGTGTCTCGACTACGACGAGATCCTCTCCGTGGCAGAGAAGGTACGGCCCCAGATGATCATTGCCGGTGCCAGCTCTTATTCACGGATCATCGATTTTAAACGCTTTCGTGAGATCGCCGATGATGTCGGGGCATACCTGATGGCGGACATGGCCCACATCGCCGGGCTCATTGCCGCCGGCGTTCACCCTTCGCCGGTTCCCCACGCCCACTTCGTGACCTCTACGACGCATAAGACCCTGCGGGGACCCCGCGGCGGCTTTATCCTCTGTCAGGAGGAGTTCGGCAAACGCATTGACCAGAGTATCTTCCCCGGCATCCAAGGCGGCCCCCTCATGCACGTGATCGCAGCCAAGGGGGTCTGCTTCAAAGAGGCCATGACCGAAGACTTCAAGGTCTACCAGCGACAGGTGGTGCGAAATGTCCAGGTCCTGGCTCAAGAGCTGCAGGGTTCAGGTTTCAAGATTGTTTCCGGGGGGACCGACAACCATCTTGTCCTCATCGACCTACTCAATAAGGGGATTACCGGCAAAGAGGCGGAGGAGGCCCTGGAGCAGGCCGGGATTACCGTGAACAAAAATATGATCCCCTTTGACCAGCATAGTCCCGTGGTTACCAGCGGGATCAGGATCGGCACCCCTGTCGTGACCACCCGGGGGATGCGAGAGAAAGAGATGGCCCTGATCGCCTCTTTTATCGCCGAGGTCATCGACAGCTATCCAGACCCTGCGGTGCAAACCCGCGTGGCCCAGCAGGCAGAAGAGCTCTGCCAGAGGTTCCCTTTTTATCGGGATAGAATCTCTAAAGGCTAGATGAAACGTCCAAGCTGGGATGAGTATTTTATGGAGATTGCCCGGTTGGTGGTCAGCAGGTCCACCTGTCGCAGGCGGCAGGTGGGGGCAATCATCGTCAAGGACAAAAAGATCCTGGCTACCGGATACAACGGCGCACCTTCGGGCCTGCCCCACTGCTTAGAGGTGGGCTGCCTGCGGGATGAACTGGGGATACCATCGGGCGAACGGCACGAGCTCTGCAGGGGATTGCATGCCGAGCAGAACGCCATCATCCAAGCTGCTTATCACGGGGTCTCCATCAACGGCTCCACTCTCTACTGCACCAACCTCCCCTGTATCATCTGTACCAAGATGCTCATCAATGCCGGGATCATGCGCGTCGTCTATGAGGATGGATATGCCGATCCCCTGGCACGTCAGATGTGGGAGGAGTCCAAAGTGGTTATAGAGCAGTTTCAAAAGGGACACTAGATGCGGTGCCCGTTTTGTTCCAGCCTCAGCAATCGGGTGATCGACAGTCGCCTGAGCAAGGAGGGGAATGAGATACGGCGGCGGCGTGTCTGTGATGACTGCCACCGCCGGTTCACCACCTACGAGCGGGTGGCCGAGGCCCTTCCTCTGGTGGTGAAGCAGGACGGCCGCCGGGAGTCCTTTGACCGTGCAAAGATCATGGTCGGTCTCAGAAAGGCCTGCGAGAAGAGGCCGGTGAGCATGGACAATCTGGAGCGGGTGGTGGAACGGATTGAGGGATGGACCCAGGAGCGGGGGGGAAAAGAGATCCCGGCCAGCGAGATCGGAGAGCGTGTCATGGAGGAACTGCACGAACTTGATGAGGTTGCCTACGTCAGGTTTGCCTCGGTCTATCGCCAGTTTAAGGACATCAATCAATTTATGAGCGAGCTCAAGGGACTCCTCGACCGGAGGGAGCGTAAGGGTGTTCACCGGGATAGTTGAGGTGATTGGAAAAGTGACGCAGACTCAGCGCAGGGGAGACCTACTGCGTCTCACCGTTGTTCTCCCCCCTGCGTTGACAGATGTGGCGGTGGGTGATAGTATTTGTGTAAACGGGGCCTGCCTGACGGTGAGCGCCTTGAGTCAAGGGGGTTTCCAAGCCGATGTCTCCCCTGAGACCCTTAAGCGGACGAACCTGGGGTCACTGAGGCTAAGTGATGAGGTCAACCTGGAGCTGGCTTTGAAAATCAACGGCCGCCTCGGCGGACATCTGGTGACAGGCCACGTAGACGGAATAGGGTATATCAGCGAGGTCACGAGGGGTGCGGGGTCCATGAGCATGACCATCAGGGTCCCGCGGGAACTCGTTGCCTACCTCGTAGAGAAGGGTTCAGTGGCGGTGGATGGGGTCAGCCTCACCGTCAGCAAGGGCCAGAGTGATGAGTTTCAGGTTGCCGTTATCCCCTATACCGCCGGCAGCACCACCCTCGGAAAAAAGCGGTCCGGCGACCGTGTGAATATCGAGGTCGATATCATCGGGAAGTATGTGAAGCGGTTTATGAAGCAGGGGGCGGGCGGCCAGGGGGGGCTCGACGAGGGCCTTCTGATCGAGCTTGGATTTGAGCGTGAATGATTATGGTTTGCTTCGGGGAGTTGGGGAGAAACCCGTGCCTTGAGGAGGAAACGTTGTAGAAAAAGGGTTCCAGGGTTCTGGGATTCAATCCCGCTCCTTAATTCAGATTTTATGGACTGCGGGATCCCGCAAAGCGGGAGGGTTCAAGTAAAAGCATTTATACTCTGGCTATAGAGCTACATCCGGTTTCACTAGAACCCTCGACCTCTTGAATCCTTGACCCCTAAGCTACTATCCCACTTAACGGGATGCTAATTGACTTTTGGACTGAAGGCAAAAAGATAGAGGAAGATAATGGTCAACACCATTGAAGAGGCCATAGAGGCAATCAAGGCGGGGCGGATGATCATCCTCGTGGATGACGAGAGCAGGGAGAACGAGGGTGATTTGACCATGGCCGCTGAGCTTGTCACCCCCGAGGCCATCAACTTCATGGCGCGTTTCGGGCGCGGTCTCGTCTGTCTGCCGCTCACCGAGGAGAAGCTCCGCC
>CAYHAB010000244.1:0-6158 GCA_964354505.1 uncultured Thermodesulfobacteriota bacterium | reverse complement strand
GACTGGTCCCATCGCCAGGGGGGATGTGGACGTGATACGAGGACACGTGGAGGCCCTCAAGACATTAGATCCCAGATTTATTGATATATATCGCAGCATTTCCCGCCTTACCGTAGAGATTGGAATCAAAAAAGAAACCCTCTCCATCGAGAGGGGTGAAGAGATCCTCCGCGTCATTAAGTAGGAGACACCTCAAAAAAGTAACCCTGGCGCCTTTTTTGATACGGGGGAATCGTTAAGGATTAAGTTTACAGCCCAAGACCTTCCGTTTTAAAGTTTTCATCACCTCTTGATACTCTTTTATACCCAGCAGGCGGATCAAAACAAAATAGACCACGGCAGCCAAGGCTATGACCAGCATCAAAGAAATTATTTGATGCAGGAGAAGGCGTTGATCCATGATCAGGCCGAAACTGTGATAAAGATAATACGCAAACAGGCCCATAGCCAGAGAGGCCAGGGTGATTTTTATTAAGGCGCCTATCAGGTAGCGCAGGTCATATCCCCCCACCTTCCTATAAAGGACCGCGCTCAAAAAAACAAAATTGACGATCATAGTGATAGAGGTAGAAAAGGCGATGGCTTTATGCTGAAATGCGTTCAGGGTGAGCGATATAAAAAAGACATTGGTCACGACGGCCAAAAAGCTGGATATCACGGGATATTTTGTATCCTTGAGCGCGTAAAAGACCGGGACCGTGATCTTGATCGTAGCATAGGCAAAGAGGCCCACTGCATAATAGGCCAATGCCTCAGCAGTATGGAGGGCATCTATGGAAGTGAAACGGCCGTGTTCAAAGATGAGACGGATAATCGGTTTGGCCAGAAATGCCAACCCAAAGGAAGCGGGGATGGTCATCAAAAAAGCCATAGTCAGGGAAGATACATAGGTAGCCTTCAAGGCCCCTATGTCTCCCCGTGAGGCCTGGCGGGAGATGACAGGCAAGGTAGCAATGGCAATGGCTACCCCAAAGATACCGATGGGGAACTGCATCAAACGGAAGGCGTAGTTCAGCCAGGAAACACTCCCCTCAGCGCAACGGGCGGCAAAGTTGGTATTGATAAAAATATTGATCTCGGTGGCAGACAGGCCGATCACCGCCGGGATCATCAGAATCATGATCCGACGTAAGCCTTCATCTTTGAGATTGATATGAGGCCGCCACGCAAAACCGCTTCTTTTCAGGGACGGCAGCTGAATGGCTAGTTGCAGAATCCCTCCGATCAATGTTCCCACGGCCATACCGACAATAGGCGGCTGGCCGAAGGACGGCGCCCACCAGGCGCAGAGCACCCCTCCCGCAATGGAGCCGACATTAAAAAAGGTAGAGGCCATGGCCGGTATGAAAAACCGCCCCTTGGTGTTCAAAATTCCCATGGCTACAGAGGCGAGGGAGATCAGGATCAGGAACGGAAACATGATGTTGGTCAGGAGTTTGGTCAGGGCAATCTTCCCTCCGATCCTGCCGAAGGCAGGGGCCATCACCTGAATGATCTCTTCGGAAAAAAACATTCCCAAAAGGGTAATCAGGGAAAGGAGCACGGTTAACGTCAAGAGGACATTATTAGCCAAACGCCACGTAGCCTCCTGGCCCCTCTTCTGATCGTAATCAGTGAAAACGGTAACGAAGGCTGCTGAAAGGGCGCCTTCGGCAAAAAGGTCTCGCAGTAAGTTGGGAATCCGAAAGGCCACCACAAAGGCATCCATGTAAAACCCAGCCCCGAAGAGGACGGCCATAACCTGCTCTCTTATCAACCCCAAGATGCGGCTGCAGAAAACGGCGACGCCGACGGATCCGGCCGATTTGGCCACCTGGGTGGTTGTTGAAAAGTTGTTTGGTGCTTCCATCTTAAAACCCTTCAGAGAGGTAACGGATTTTCGCTCTCAGTAAAGCAAAGGAATTAAATCTTTGTTTGACCTTTCTGTTCTGCCTCTATTTTTGACAACTTTTCATTGATAGCAAAAGTCACTCAAAGGCTAGATCCCTTATATTCCTTCTACGTAAATGATCACCGCATCCAGAAATATCCCTTCAAACTCATCCCCTTAACAGATTGAAAAGGATGAGCTAATTCATAAAAAACGAAGTGTAAATTTTGAGTTATGTTCTCTTGATTCACCAAGAAACTACTATCGCCTAAAGGCGAGGATTTTGCTCCCTGAATGGGACAATAATTACCACGATCCGCTTGCTCCCCCACCGCCTGATGACCCGCCGCTGAATCCGCCGAAGCTGGACCCGCCGCTGAATCCGCCGAAGCTGGAACCGCCGCTGGAATAAGTCCTTCCCCCCACGGAAAGTGAGGCGCCCGAAACAAGGGCTGAGCTGAAAAATTTTTTGCCATAGCGCATCCCGATGATGAGCATGAAAGCAGCCAAAGCCGGCAGGATGTATACGGGAAATCCTATGACAAGGGCAAATATGATGCTCATGGCCAAAGGAATGCCCCCGAAACCGGCGCCCCAGATCAGGAAAAAGCCCTGGCCTTTCTGGCGCAGCGCCGAACCCAAGGCCAAAAATCCCAGGGTGATGAAGAGGGAGAAAAAGAGCATGATCCCCACTTTTACGGTCCACGGCTCTTCCGCCTCCGTATGCGACGTAGGCTCTATTTCTGGGGCTGTGCCTTTGCCGGTAATCAGCGCCATAAGCTGTATGCAGCCTTGTAGAATACCCTGGTCGTAATCACCCTTCTTGAAGGCGGGCAATACAATTTCTCGTATAATACTGCCTGCCTGGCCGTCGGTAATGACGGGCTCCAGACCATAGCCGACCTCGATCCGCACCTTGCGCTCATTCGGCGCGACGAGGAAGAGCACGCCGTTATCCTTACCTTTTTTTCCGATCCCCCAGTTCTTGAAGAGTGTGACGGCATACTCTTCAACGGACATTCCTTCTAATGAACTCACGGTCACCACGGCTATCTCGGCGCTCGTGGATTTTTCTATATGCACGAGCAGGACGTTGAGCTGGGTCTTGGTTTTCTCAGACAGTATGCCGGCAAAATCACTGACCCGGCCTTCCGGGGCCGCAGGCATTGCCGCCCATGCGCACGGAGCAGCAGCCAAAAAAATAAAGCTGAACAATAAAACGATTCGTTGCGCCCAATTCATGAATACCCCCCCTGTATGGCTTACGCCGACTCGATGATCCTGATCACGGACTCCACGGTCTCATGCAAGCGATGAAAAAGCTGCTGGAGATCACCGCGTTTTAGATGGACCTCTTTCTTTTTAACTTTTTTTATTTTTTCAAAAATATTCGAAGGGGTTATGATCTTTTTTGGGAAGGCTGCCTCGGCCTTGCGGATGAGATACTCAAATGAAGTGCCCGCCTTAATGAGGAACATCTCAAGCGCATCTTTGTCACGATTGAGCTTCAGCCAACTGTCGCGCACATTGAGCAGTTTGGAACGGAGTTCAAATTCTATCTGGTAACGCATGCGTTTTTTATCGACGCTCCGTTTGCTGAAGAGATCCTTACCCACAAGGCATTGGTGATTTTCCATAATATCTTCAAATTCCAGGGGAAACACATCCCAGGCACCTTCTAATTCCTCTTCGGTCCAAAAAACCAGCTGCGGCGCATGTCTTCGCACCTTCCTGCGCATCAATTCGCCGACTTTGGCAATATCTTGCAAGTCGATTTTTTTGAATACGAGCATCAGATTCAAATCCGAGCGGGAGCGGACATGCTCGCCGCGCACCGCGCTCCCGTAGAGGATGACGCTCACCAGATTATTACCCAGCCCCTGTTTCAACTCTTTTACCCACTTCTGTACTATTTTTTCCATTCAACATGCTCCTTTGTTAATACTTCTATGCTTATCATTGCATTTATTTTAAAAATCCCCCGTGAGCGGACTTTTAAAAGTGATAATGGTTCTTTCACCGAGGGATCGGGGCGATTGCGAATGCATGGGCAAATGAGCGGACAGTCATTCTATTTTTTTCGTTTATCCTTTATGTAAACCGACTTGGAGTGCCCGTCTCCCACCGGACGTTGTTCTATCTCAAAGAGTCTCGTTGCATCAATCAACTCACCGAGTTTCGTGTATCCGTAGTTTCGCGGGTCAAAATTCGGGGCCTGCTTGGCGATGTTGCTCCCTACCGGTGCGAGATGAGACCAGCCGCTCTCGTCTGATGATGCCTCCACGGCATTCCTTAAGAGATTGACCAGCCTCGTATCCTGCTTTAACTCATTCGTAGATTTTCGTTTTATGGGTAGACGGTCATCTTCTTTGGTAAACAAAACCTCTGTATATATAAATTTGTCGCAGGCGGAAACAAAAGGTTCCGGCGTCTTCTTTTCTCCAAACCCGTACACAACAAGACCCGCCTCCCTTAAGCGTGAGGCTAATTTGGTAAAATCGCTATCGCTTGAAACGATACAGAAACCATCAAATTTATTTGTATAGAGCAAATCCATCGCATCAATGATCATAGCGGCATCGGTAGCATTTTTCCCTACCGTATAGCGAAACTGTTGTATCGGCTGAATCGAATACTCCAGCAAGACTTCTTTCCAACTCTTTAAGTGGGGGCCAGTCCAGTCCCCATAGATTCTCTTGACGTTTGCGGTCCCATATTTCGCTATTTCCGCCAGCAATCCCTCTATAATGGAGGGTTGGGCATTATCAGCGTCAATCAATACGGCCAATTTTTGTGCTTGCCCGTTCGTCATAATCTCTCCTTATTCTTCTAACATAGTAATTTATGAATATTTTCGCTTCTGGCATTTTAGGAGATTATACAGCATTTGACCGGGGTTTGAAAGGTTTTTGAGGGATTGACAGTTGTGATGGGTTCGATGAGGACAGTAGAGCTTTGATGGTGCGTTGGGGATGACCATTAAAAAAGCCCCCCTCGCCAAGGCGAGGGAGACTGGGTTGCCCAATAATAGTATTGACCATGTCTATAATAATCTTACCGTTTTCGTCTTTATTCTCTCCTCTTGAACATCTATCACTCACGGTCAATACTGCAAATTTAAACTCATTGATATACGTAGGACTCGGCTTTTTTTGATCACTTTTCATTATTAACAACCTCAATCTCATCTCCCACAGCCATCTCTCCGCCTTTTATTACCTTGGCGAATATCCCTTCTCTGGGTATTATACAATCTCCCACTTGCTGATATACGGCACAATACTTATGGCATTCTTTACCTATCCTAGAGATTTCTAACATCGCCTCTTTGCCAACCTTTACTTTCGCTCCGATATTCAATTGCGCAAGATTCAAACCTTCGGTAGTAATATTTTCCGCAAAATCCCCAGGACCGAGAGTAATGTCTTTCTTTTTAGCCTTAGGGCATTGAGCCTGTTTTTTGATGCTTTCTATAGCCAGAAGGCTTACTTGCTTTAACCCTGGGCCCGAATGCGCATCTTGCTCCAGCCCAAAGTTTTCTATTAATCGGCCTTTCGTTACAGCTTCTTTTGAGACTCCTTTGATCTTGCTACAATTAATAGAAAATATTCTCCCCTTTTTAGTTCGACCTTCTTCTGTATATTCCACTACTGCCACCTCTCTTTTCTATTAAGCAAACTTCCTCTATATCTCTATAGATTTTGCAAACATCTTGCACATATCAAGTGCTGCTTTTTCAATTTGTCTGCAAGATTCTCAAGATATACCCCATTTGTGGTTACAGTTATTTCTTCCCATCCATTTATCGTCTTACGCATACTAATCAGATCGACGATATGCTTTCTTCCCAATGGCTCGCTGACGGTCAGGCGTAGTTTCGTTACTCCTTCCTTAGATAAATGCGCGGACAAACATTGCTATCTCTTCATATCGCAAAATTTCTTCGCACGCCATAATTCTATCCCTTCCAACAGGATCGCGATACAAACAATTCAGGTTACATCTGTCTGTTATCGAAAATCATAGGCAATCAACCTTTCTTTCCATAAAAAAATCTCTACCTTTGATTTTTTCCTAAGATAACCTATATTCTTACCAACGACTATAAAAGCATTTGCCTTCGAAAGTGCAAAAACATCTGCTGAGCCATGGGAAGAAACAGGATTGACATACCAGGTGCTGTCTTTTTTTTCAGCGGCTGCCAAAACAAAATGCGTGCGCCCTGTTTTTTGCCTGAAAGAGCTCTTAAGAATTCCCTTTTCAAACCTTGGCCAGTATGAACTGTATC
>CAYHAB010000243.1:0-4489 GCA_964354505.1 uncultured Thermodesulfobacteriota bacterium | reverse complement strand
TGCATAAATCATAGACTACGGGATGTCGCAAGGCGGCAGATGAGGGGTAACAATAAAAAAATATGTTAAATGCTTTTTAGTAGAGCCCCTCACCCCATCACTCTCCCGCCGAGGGGGAAGGGTTGAGAGGATAAGATGGCGCGATGCCATAATAAATCTTATGAAAACCTAATATTGGCAAATTAATTGCAAGTATTGCTTAAAAAAGCTCTCTATTCGAGAGCAGGTTAAGGATACATAAGTTTGATGTTGAAATATCATATTTTATATTATACTATTATAATAGGTGGATTATGTTGGAATATGAGAAATACTGGCGCTTTCTAGATCTGCCTTTCAAGGTCTTTCCCTCCGGTGATACCTACTTTCCTTCAGCTACCCATGAGGAGGCCAGGGCGAGGATATTTCAAGCCATACGGACCCGCAAGAGGATCATATTGATTGCCGGCAAGCCCGGTTCGGGTAAGACCACCCTCTGGAAGAGGATCAAGGGGGATCTTGAGAAACACAATATTCCCTTTGCCATGGGGGTAGCCGAGAACCCCATGGGTAATTTCTCCCAGATCATGAGAGAGATGGGGGAAAGCATGGGCCTTGCCCCTTCTCGTGATGACGAAGAGCTCTTGGGTGCCCTCAGGGATAAGCTCCGAGATAACGTCGAGAGAGGGGCCACCAATATATGGTTGATAGATGAATGCCAGGTGATAAAGGATTCGGATATCTGGGAAAGGCTCAGGTTGTTGACCAACTGGTCATGGAATGGCTCTCCTATTTTGACCCTCTTCCTCTTGGGGCAGCCTGAGGTCATCCCTATCCTTCGCGACAAGGAGGGTTTTTCTCAGAGGATAGGGGCTTTCTATGTCCTCGGCACTCTCAGCCTGGAGGAGACAGGAGATTATATCGAGTATCACATCAAAAAGGTGAACGCCGCAGAGCAGAACATCTTCACTGAGGATGCCGTCCATATGCTCTATCGATATTCGGGGGGGTTGCCGCGCAACATAAACCATATTTGTGACGCCGCCCTCCTCCTCGGAGCGATACAGGGGAAAGACTTTGTCGATGCGCGGATGGTGGAATCGGTTGCTGCGGAAAGGGCGTCACTTATGGGCGAGACAGATGTCTTGTGGACGCCGATGCGGGAGGTTTTTATGGCAACGAGTGAAAAAACGGGTGAGAACAATATATATGAGAAATTAGTTAAAACATTTGACAAATTTTATTACATCAAAAAAGGGCAAAGCCCCATAGATCTGGTGGAGAAGGAGCTCGAACCTTTTGTCCCTCAATTTATCAGGGCCGTGAAGACAGACAGGGGACTCATGAAAAAGGCATTATACGGTGAAGAGCCCGATGTGTACCTTTTGCAACACTGCGTGAATGTTGCAGTTCAGGGTGCGAAGATAGGCATGGGGCTGGGTTACAGCGATGATGAATTAAAGCAATTATCCCTGGCAGCCCTCATTCATGATATAGGGATGGGGGATATCCCAGAGCAGATATGGACCAAGCAAGGGGCTCTCTCACGCTCCGAAGGCGATGAGATGCGGAGGCATCCCGTTTATGGCTACGAGCGCCTCAAACCTCTGGATGAGATCGCCAACATAGTGCTCCAGGAGCACGAGAGGATGGACGGCTCCGGCTACCCCCATGGCCTTGCAAGCGGGGATATCAATGAGTTTTCCTACATCATAGGCGTCGCTGATATATATGACAGCCTTTTGCATACCCGTCCCTATCGAGACAAGCGGTACTCCTCCTTTGAGGCGATCAAGGAGATCGCGACGAGGGAGAAGCGGAGATTCCCTGCCAGTGTGCTCAAGTCTTTGGTCGCTTACTTCCTCTTCCCGGTGGGGAGCCGAGTGGAGTTGAATAGTCGGGACAAGGCCGAGGTGATTGAAGAGAATAGGGCCAACCCGATGCGCCCTGTGGTGAAGATCACCCAAGACAAAGACGATCGAGAATACAAAAAGCCCAGGATTGTGGATCTGGACAGCGATCAAAAATTTTTCATTACGAGGAGTCTTTCATGAAAAGAATAATACGTGGAGGGATCGTCTTTTTCTTGTCTTTTCTTCTCCTCGTCCCTCTTGCCTTTGGTGAAGAGCTTGCGGCGAAGACCGAAGAACCTGCTGCGAAGGCGGAAGAAGCCGCAGTGAAGACAGCCAAGATAAAGGACGCCCGCTCCTTTTATAAAGTGGGGATAGGAGATGTGTTGGTGATACGGCTCAGGGAGGGGATCAAGCTGAATGAGTTCGAGGCCACGGTGATGTCCACAGGCACGATAGTCATCTCCTTTATAGAGGTGGAGGCAGCAGGCCATACAATACCTGAGATCAGGGAGCAGGCCCAGCGGGAGCTCGGTAGGTACATTCGGGATTTCAGCGTTGATCTCATTGCAAAAGAATGGCGCGAAAAAAAGATCTTTGTTCTGGGCGAAGTAGAGAGGCCCGGTGTATATAATTTTGCTCCTGGGGTGACCGTCATACAGGCGCTTGCCTTGGCAGGTGGATATAAGAATACCGCCGTTCTGAGCGATATGCGGATTATCCGCGGGGATCTCAATAATCCCGAGCTAATCCGTGTTAATCTAAAAAAGACGGCCAAGGGTAAGGATGCGAAGGATGTCCTGCTTGCCCAGAATGACGTCATCTATGTGCCTCGGAGCGCCATCGGCGACTGGAACAACTTTATCAACCTGTATATACGTCCGACGGTAGAGGTGCTTTCTCTCCCCATGGGTGCAGCGACTACCGCCAAGAGTCTAGCTCAGTGAGGATACGATGGAGAAAAAGAGCTACGATCTTTCCATAAGGGATTATCTCTTTATCTTAAAAAAGAGAAAGAGGATCATAGCATTGGTCCTTCTCCTCACCCTCACGGCCGTCATCTTCGGGACCTATCTTGCCACCCCTTCCCCCGAGTATAAGGCGACTGCTTCGGTCAGGGTGGAGCGGATTACCGACGTGGCCGGGTTTTTGATGGAGTTCATCTCGTATCCCCTCGGTGACGTCCTGGCGGGGCAGATGGAGATGATCAGGAGCTTTGATGTTATGGAGAAGGTGGCAAAGGCCATGGGTTTGATCCCGCGCGATGCGACCGTTGAGGATGTAATCACTAACGAGAAGTACAGGAATGCCACCTCTTCCCTCAGGAGCGCCATCACTGTTGAACGCCAAGGGCAATCTAACATTATTTCCATCAGCGCAACCGCCGCCGCTCCTGAAAAGGCCCAGCGTTTGGCCAACCTGGTGGCAGAGCAGTATCGAGAGGTCAACATCGCCACGAGAAACAAGAGGGTCTTCGAGGCAAAGGACTATGTGGAAAAACGGCTCAATCAGGTAGAGGAGAAGCTGAAAAGCGCTGAAGAGGATCTTCGCTCTTATCGCGAGGGGGCAACCCTTGCCCATCTCAGCCAGAAGGAGATGGAGACGGCCAAAAAGCTGGTTGATATAGAGGGGAAGATTGAGGATCTGAAGACGGAAAAGGCGGAAGTGGATTACGCCATACAGCAGATTAAACAGGGCAAGATGATTAGCCCCCGGTCCCAATTGACCGTCGAGAGGGATCAGTCTACCATCGTTACTGCCTTAAAGATCTATTCCGACCTCCTGCTCAAGAAACAAAATCTACTCCTCACTTATTTCCCCGCGCATCCCGCGGTCAAGGAAGTTGAAGGCGAGTTGGAGAACACCAAGATTGAATTGTTGAAGCATCTTACGGCCCAGGGTACCGGTTCTCAAATGAGGATGGATCTGCTCGGAGGGGAATTGAGTGCCCTGCAGGCAAAGGCGAGGCAATTACCGGCTGAAGCCCTCAACTTTGAGCGCCTGAAGAGGGAGGTGGAGATCAATGGCACCCTCTATACCCAGCTTAAGACCAAGTATCAGGAGCTTTTGATAAAGGAGGCTGAGAAGATTGAGGAGGTCTCCATTGTTAACCCTGCGGTCAAGCCCTTTTCCCCTGTGAATAGGCCCTCATACCTGCAAAACGGCCTCTTGGGAATTCTCATCGGTCTCCTCTTGGGGGTGGTTTTTTCCGTTTTCTATGAGTCTTACGACACATCCATCACGACGGTGGAGGAGATTGAGGCCATCTTGGAGGTGCCTGTCTTAGGGGTGATCCCCTATCTTGGTGACAAGGAGATGACGGAGGAGATGGCGAAAAAGGCGGAGGACAAGATTCCACAAGACCCTGAGCTCTTTAAGGCCCTTTTTACCTATTTTGTCCCTGATCATTATTTGACGGAGGCCTTCAGGATCTTGCGCACTGCCCTCTTGAAGATGGAATCGGCGCGGGTCATTGCGGTAAGCAGCCCTGCTACGCGCGAACGGAAGACCTTCGTCATGATGAACCTGGCGGTCTCCATTGCGCAGGCGGGTAAAAAGGTGTTGGTCATTGATGCTGATTTCCAGATGAGCATGGTGAACAGACTCTTTGGCATCCCGAGAGAACCGGGTCTTGCCGACGTCATCTTGAGGAATGTCCC
>CAYHAB010000242.1:0-8117 GCA_964354505.1 uncultured Thermodesulfobacteriota bacterium | reverse complement strand
CAGCCTCAAGCTCAGAGAGCTTATGGCCTTAATAAGCAAATGCGACCTGCTGGTATGCAACAATTCAGGTCCTCTTCACATCGCATCGGCACTTAAGGTCCCTACTGTTTCCATGGTAGGACCGACAGTTATTCCTTTGTGGCTTCCCTATGGGAAACATAATGCGGTGATAGTCAAGGAGCTTTCTTGCAGTCCGTGTAACAGGGCGAATTGTAAAGACCATGAGTGCATGGAATCAATAACGGTAGATGAAGTGTTTGAGGCGGTGCAAACGCAGATTACTCGTATAGGATCGAAACGTAAGAGGTCATGAAAGGACAAAAAAAAATCATCGTCATTGATTTTGGAGGTGTTGGAGACCTAGTTTTATCAATCCCTTTCCTGCGAGGGCTCAAAGAGACCTTTTCTTCTTCTGGGGTATCGGTTTTGTGCGCTGAGAGGACAGGGATGATTTTAAAGGAGCAGCCGTATCTTACAGAGCTTTTTTTATCTCCCATGACCCTTCTTGGTCTCTTCAAGACAGGTCTTCAATTAAGAAAGAAAAGATTTGATATGGCCATCAATCTGATGCCTGAGACTTCATTCTTTTCAGCTATAAAGATGTATCTTCTTTTTCTGTTGATCAACGCCGGACAGTGGGTAGGGGGGAACACAGAAGGGAGGGGTTTTTTTTACGATATCAAGGTGCCGGAACGAAAAATGCAAAGGGAGAATGAAGTTTTAATGTACGGCAGGATTCTCAAAACCATATCACATGGAGATTTTGATGAGAGATTGGAATTGCATATCTCTGAGGCGAGCAAGAAAAGGGCGGAGGATCTCTTATCACGAGAGAGGAAATTAAAAAAACATCCTTTCGTTTTAATCAACCCAGGTTCTGATTGCCCCTCAAAAAGATGGTTTATTGATCGATATGCCGATTTGGTGAAGAGGTTGAAAGAGTTGTTTCCGAATGTCGAATTTGGAATAATCGGGACACAGGGTGAAAGGGAGTTGGCCTATTTTATCAAAGAGAGATGTGATGAACGGGTCTTTATGCTTTCCGGCAAGACCCCTATAGAATTACTCCCTGCTGTCATGGAGAGGTCCTGCCTGGTAATAACCAATGATAGTGGTCCTGCCCATGTTGCCCGGGCGGTAGGAGCACCGATTGTAATCCTTGCGGGACCGAGCGCCCCTGGATATTTGACAATTAAAGGGAGGGGAAAAAGCGTCCTGGTGCAGCATCTCGTTTCTTGCGCGCCGTGTCTGAAGGTATCATGCGATACGATGGATTGCTGGAAGGTGCTGTCAGTTGATGAGGTGTTTGCAGTGGCATCTAAGATGTTAAAAAATGTGATTGATGCTAATCTTCAAGGTTGCTAATAAGTCAAGAGACTTAATTTTATGGGCATGAAGAATGTTAACCCTGTAAGGTTAAGGGAAGGGTAGATCTTGAAAAACTTAATAAAGACCCTCGTTGAAAAGGTGAGGATAAGCAATCTTGATCCAAATGAGGCAGGGGAGTATTCCTCAGGGCATCTTCCTCAGCTTGTCAGGCATACTGCCCTTGCATATATGCCGCGTATAAAAGGACGCGTTCTTGATCTCGGTTGTGGAGAAGGACTTTTACTGAAAGGATTGATTGCCTCGCACCCCACTGCTGAAGTTTACGGATTGGATCTCTGGGGAGAGATACTGTTGAGAGCAAAAAGGCGTATGGGCAGCAAGGTAATGCTCCTTAAGGGCGATTCATTTCATCTCCCCTTTAAAGACGGAACGTTAAACATAGTATTTTGCCTCAATTTATTCAATAATCTTGCTGAAAAAGAGGATGTAATGCGTACAATGAGGGAGGTCTACAGGGTGTTGGTTCCGGAGGGTTATTTGATTTTTGATTTTCGTAATACCTTGAATCCCTTTATATACTTTGGGTACAAACTCGCCTTTATCCATGACCCGGAGATAAAGGTACCTTTGAAGACCCATACTCTCAGATGGATGAAAAGATCCTTGAAGGCAACGGGGTTTAAAAAAGATGCCGTGATTGTTCCCCTTGCATTTAAGGTGAAGTTATTCGCTCCTGCCCTCTTGGTAGCTGCTGAAAAAAGATGAGAAAGATCCCATCTTCTGGAACTCCAATCTTCTTTTCTGAGATCATAAAGCCTCTTTCTATGAGGACCGGCGGGGATTTTGCGAAGGCCCTCAAAAGATATTTTCGCGGTGCGGACGTTTTCATAACCGGAAGCGGGATATGCGCCTTTTACCTCATCCTTGAGGCCCTCAAGAAAGTGTACCCCTCAAAAAAGACTGTTGTCCTCCCCGCATATACCGCTCCTGTTTTGAAGCTTCCATGTGACAGAGCTGGATTGAAGATAGCCCTCGCTGACATAACTCTCGATGATTATGGCTATGATATTGAGGACCTCAGTAAAAGTATCGAAGAAGACGTTTTATGCATTGTCTCGGTGGAATTATTTGGTATACCTCCTGATGTAACCGAGATAAAGAAGTTTAGCGTTCCGGTAATAGATGACGCGGCTCAAGCCATGGGGAGCACCTGTAAGGGGAAGATGGCTGGAACGATGGGAGCGGCTGGGATTGTAAGCTTTCACAGAGGGAAAAATCTTTCTACCTATTCAGGGGGAGGGCTTCTTTCCTGTTCCGCTGAGTTGACAGAAGTCATTGAGAGGGAGGTTTTCCTCCTGCAGCGCCCACAGTGGAAGGAGGAAATCCTCGCCTTCATGAAGGTCGTGGCCATCAGCCATCTGATCAATCCCTCTGTATACGCCATCCTTGAGCCGTTTTTGAGACCCTTTAAATCAAGAAGCCTTCACCACAGCTTCGAGTGTTTTTCCCAGACAAGATTTCAGGAGAAACTTGGTACGCTTCTCCTTCATCGGATAGATGGTATAATCCGCCAGAGGGTTGAAAATGGTGATCTGCTATATAAGGGATTACGAGAGGTTGATGGTATCCTTTTCCATAATAACCGTGAAGAGGTTAAGATCGCTTATAATCAATTCCCCATCGTCTTTCAAGACCCCGCAAAGGTGGAGACAATCCAAAGGAAACTATGGAAGGCGGGGATAGAGACGACAAGGCAATACTTAAAACCCCTTCATCACCATTTCGATCTCGGATATAAAGAGAGGGAATTTCCCATTGCCCAAAAGGTCTCTCAGGGTCTTCTCCTCTTTCCAACCCATTATGGGGTGGGAAGGAAGGATATAGAGAGGGGAATCGATATCATTCGGAATGAGTTAGGAGGATAGATCGCTCCATGATATCATACTAAGTGAAGAGGCCCTTGCTTGAAAGTAGAGATCATAACAATCGGTAATGAGCTTATCTCCGGCCATGCTGTTGATACCAACGCTGCCTTTTTGTCTGATGTGCTCTTTTCCGTTGGCGCGCGGGTCACTAGGATTGTCTCGATTGGTGATGAGATAGGGGCAATTGCGGAGGCACTACGAGAGGCCATGACGAGGGCCGATCTGATCTTGGCGACTGGCGGCTTGGGGCCGACGCCTGATGACCTTACTCCTGAGGCAGCTGCCCTTGCTTTGGGGAGGAAACTTACCCTTCATAACGAGTATCTGGATACACTCAGAGCGAAATTTCAAAAGCGGAACCTTAGATTCACTCCATCAGATGAGAAAGTAGCTTATCTGCCTGAAGAGGCGGAGCCTCTGCCGAACCCTATTGGCCTGTGCGGCTTCAGAATAGACGAGGGTGCAAGGACCATCTTCTTCTTTCCTGGCGTCCCCAGAGAACTGGAAAAGCTTGTGGAGGGGTCATTACTTCCTTTTTTGCGAAAAAAGATGCACGGGGAAAAGGAGATAGTCAGATCGTCCTTGTTAAAGGTATTCGGCCCTACCGAGGCAGGGGTAAAAGAAATCCTCCAGGGGATCGAAGGGGATGTCGAGTTGGCCTATCTCCCATCCTTCCCTGAAATTCGCCTCAAGATGATTGTGCGGGGAGCCGATGCAGGGGTAGTAGAGTCGAGGCTTAAGCAGTATGAGGATGAGATTGCCAAACGCTTGGGGATATATCTCTTTGGCCGAGGCGATGAACTTATTGCGGGGGTGGTAGGAAGGTTGCTCAGAGAAAAAAAGGCGACTATTGCGGTGGCGGAGTCGTGTACAGGCGGCCTTATTGCCCACCGCCTTACCGATATCCCGGGCAGTTCAGCATACTTCCTCAGAGGAGTCGTCGCTTACAGCACTCAGTCAAAAGAAGAACTTCTTGGTGTCTCGCGTTCGATTTTAGAACAATACGGTCCGGTCAGCAGAGAGATTGCTGAACACATGGCTCAAGGGGTGAAGGAAAACAGTGGGGCTACTATAGGAATAGCCACCACCGGCATTGCCGGGCCGACTGGAGGAACACCTGAGACCCCTGTCGGCAGGGTCTTTATCGCCCTCGCATCGAAGGCAATGAGCGAGGTGAAACAGTACGATTTCTTCGGAGACCGGCACGCTATAAAACTCATGGCCTCAGAGGTAGCCCTGGATAGGGTAAGAAGGTATCTTTTAGGTGTTTGATTTAAAAGCGTCTACGCGCTCTTAAACCTATACCGTAATGAAGCTCACATCGCCTTTCCCTGCCCGTAATACCTGAGGATGGTCTGCGGTAAAATCGATGATGCTTGAATGTTCAGCAACAATAGCCCCCCCATCGATGACTACATCGAGGGCCTTGCCAAACATCTGATCTATTTCCTCCGGATCGTTATAGAGGCCCTCATCGGGCTTGGTGACGCTGGTGGTGATGATGGGATAGTCCAACTCTTTCACCAGGGCGAGGGGGATGTTATTGTTAGGCACCCTGATCCCCACGGTCTTCTGGTTCGTCAGCATGATCTTGGGGACCAGCTTGGTGGCCTCTAAAATAAAGGTATAGGGGCCAGGGATAAGTGATCTCATGATGCGATAGGCGTAATCGGGGACATGAGCATAATTGCTGATATCCTTGAGATCTGCGCAGATGATGCTGAGACGCTTATTCTTGCTGTGTTTTTTAAGACGATGTATCCGTTCTATGGCATCTTTTTGATACAGGTCACAGCCCAAGCCATAGATAGTATCGGTGGGATAGGCGATAACGCCTCCTTCCTTGAGAATGTCCACCACCTTGCGGATGAGCCTGGGCTGAGGATTTGCCGCGTTTATTTTGATGATCATACGTTCCTACCCCCTTTTTAAGGCGATCATTGCAACGCCATTTTCAAGTTGATTGTTGTCTCGCGCCTCACCAATACCTCGATAATTATATGAGTACTTGCTACAAAGGGCAAGGGAGATCTACCGCTACAATGGTTACCGTAAGGGAGTTCCCGCCCAGAGCTAAAAACAAAGTCTTTCAAGCCTCAGTCATACGGATATCCTCGCCGCACTCACTCCGAACATCATGAGGTGCTTCCCCCGAAGCCCATAGTGCAGGCCTTTAGGTGTGATCTTCTGTACACCTCAAAAAAGTTAAAATTTCATAACAAAAAACTAACAGAAAAATAATACTAAATTAACAATTAAAACTTATAAATACATCAATATATGAGAAAAAATAAGAAGAAAAGCGAGGTACCTTTATGATACGAGCGGATTTACATACCCATTCGAAATATTCTGAACACCCTTCCGAGTGGTTCCTTCAGCGCTTAGGAGCCCAGGAGTCCTATGTCGAACCGGAGTTCATATACAGGACTGCAAAAGCCAGAAACATGGACCTGGTGACCATAACCGACCATAACAGGATAGAAGGTTCGATTCTACTGAAAGACCTGCATCCTGAAGACACGTTCACCAGCGTGGAATCCACCGTATATTTCCCTGAAGACGGCTGCAAGGTGCACATCTTGGTGTATGGTTTGAACGAGGTCCAGTTCAGCTGCATACAAAAGATAAGAACCGATATTTACGAGATCAGGGATTTTCTCAGGCAAGAGAGCCTGGCACATTCGGTCGCACACGCCACCTATTCTGTGAACGGCAAGTTATCCATAGAACATTTAGAAAAACTCATACTGCTTTTTGATGTCTTTGAAGGTATAAACGGCGGCAGGGATAAGCTCCATAATAATGTCTGGTTGAAAACGCTGTCCTCCCTTACCCCTGGGCATATAGACAGGCTTTATGACAGGTACGGGATTGAACCTTTCAGTGATACCCCCTGGATAAAAGGATTTACCGGCGGGTCCGACGACCATGCCGGACTCTTTAATGGGCAAAGCTACACCATGGCCGAGATACAAACAGCAGACGCAAAGGATTTCCTTGATTGCATAAAGAACAAAAAAAGCATGCCGGCAGGCAGACATAACGATTACCAGTCGTTTGTTTTTACGGTCTACAAGGTGGCCTACGATTTTTCCAAACAGAGGAATGCAGGCAAGATATCGGGTACAATAATAAGTCAGCTGTTCAATCTTATTTTTGAAAAGCAGAAATTTGGATTGAAAGATAGACTTAAGATAAAAAAACTGAAATCGATAGCGAAAAATGACCCCCATTCTGAGATATACCTGCTGCTTTATGAGCTTGTAGATGAATTAAGGCCCGATAAAAAACTTACCATCAATAAAAAACTAAATATAGTACATGATAAGATAGCGAAAATATCTGACGAGATTTTGTATAGTTTTTTCCATTCACTGGCAAACGATCTTAAATCCGGCGACCTCATAAGCATTGTGAGGAATATTTCTGCTACAATCCCGGGTCTGTTCCTGTCAATTCCGTTCTTCAGTTCGCTGAACCATATGCATGATAACCGTGATCTTCTGGAAGAATTGGGCAGGAGGTTTGATATCGGCAGTTCCAAAAAATCAAAATCCATACTCTGGTTTACCGACACCTTGGTAGATCTAAACGGAGTATCGACGACGCTCCAGAAGTTAGGCTGGATCGCCCACAACAAGAACCTTGACCTGAAAATAGTGACCAGCCTGAGAGAAGAGGAAATGCACGATTCACTTTCGCCCAATATCGTAAACCTCCCTTATATATATTGCATCAAGATACCCGACTACGAATCATATGAGCTCAAGATACCGTCGATATTGAACTCGCTTAAGATCATATACGATTTGGAACCGGATGAGATCTATATCTCGACTCCTGGCCCTATAGGTCTGCTGGCGCTTCTTGCATCGAAACTACTCAAGGTGAAATGCACCGGTATATATCATACCGATTTTACCCTGGAGGTTTCAAAGATAATAGAAGACGAGTCTGTCAGCAGGCTTTTGGGGAGCATAGTCAAATGGTTCTATGACAAGATGGATGAAATAGGGGTATTCACAGAAGACTATATCAGGATACTCGGAGACAGGGGGTTTGATACCAGCAAGATGAGGATATTTAACAAAGGTATCGATTCGGCCTTTTTCTATCCGCTCAACACCAAGAAGGAAGAGGTTGCCAGGAAGAAAGCAATACCCGACGGCATAAACCTGCTGTATGCCGGAAGGGTCTCAAAAGACAAGAATATCGCTTTTTTACTGGATGTTTACAGGGAATTAATCAAGCATCATGACGATGTTAACCTCGTCGTGGCAGGGGATGGCCCTTATTTAGAGACCATGAAGCAAAACGCCCGGGATCTTGAAAAGGTAAGATTCCTCGGAATGGTGGAGAACAACAGGCTCCCTGTAATCTATTCTTCCTCACATGTCTTGGTTTTCCCGAGCGTAACCGATACGTTCGGTATGGCGGTGCTTGAGTCCCAGTCGTGCGGGTTGCCTGCGCTTGTCTCAGACAAGGGCGGACCGAAGAAAATAGTCTTAGATGGCGAAACGGGTTATGTCATCCCAGCCGATGATATTCAAGCATGGGTAAAGGCAGGATTGAAGATGATAGAGATGATAAAAAGGGGAGACCCCGCTTACCTGCGTATGAAAAACATGGCACGGGATAATGCAGTAAAAAACTATAACTGGAACAAGGTGGTTGAAAGTATAGTGGGTCAAGATCGCGTTGCCGCTTGCAGATAACATCTTTTGAAGATAGGCATTCACCAATAATATACAATTCCAAACCTCTCATCACTCCTATTATGCTCCCGTATGTAAATCAGTCTTGCGTCTGCCTCTTTTTTAAAAAATTTTCCTCAATAAAAACTCACAACTCTCTCAAAAA
>CAYHAB010000241.1:0-4017 GCA_964354505.1 uncultured Thermodesulfobacteriota bacterium | reverse complement strand
ACCCTCAGAAGTTCACCAAGCTGGGGGGGAGGATCCCCAAGGGGATCCTGGTAGTCGGCCCCCCGGGCACCGGCAAGACCCTCCTCGCCCGGGCCATCGCCGGCGAGGCGGATGTCCCCTTTTTCAGTATCAGCGGCTCTGACTTTGTAGAGATGTTCGTGGGGGTAGGGGCATCGCGGGTGCGAGACCTCTTCACGCAGGCAAAGCGGAGCACCCCCTGTATCGTATTCATCGATGAGATCGATGCGGTGGGGAGGTATCGCGGGGCAGGCCTCGGTGGAGGACATGACGAGCGGGAGCAGACCTTAAACCAGCTCCTAGTGGAGATGGATGGTTTCGAGGTCAACGAGGGGATCATCCTGATCGCCGCCACCAACAGACCCGATATCTTGGACCCGGCCCTCTTGCGCCCCGGTCGTTTTGACCGGCAGGTGATAGTTCCCATCGCCGATATCAAGGGGAGGGAGGAGATACTGCGGGTGCATTCCCGAAACACCCCCCTTGCCGATGACGTGAAGCTCTCGGTCTTGGCCAGAGGCACCCCTGGTTTCACGGGGGCCGATTTGGAGAATCTGGTAAACGAGGCCGCTTTGCTGGCTGCCAAGGGGAGCAAGAAACACATCGGCATGAAGGAGCTGGAACAGGCCAAGGATAAAGTGCTCATGGGAACGGAGCGGCGCAGTATGATCATCAGTGAGGAGGAGAAGAAGGACACCGCCTATCACGAGGCCGGGCATGCTCTCGTGGCCAAGCTCGTTCCCGGATCTGATCCCATCCACAAGGTGACCATCATCCCGAGGGGCCATGCCCTCGGCTTGACCCAGCAGTTGCCCCTTGATGAGAGGCATATCTACCCCAAAGAATATCTCATCACCAACATCACTACCCTCATGGGTGGGCGGGCAGCGGAGGAGCTTGTCCTGAAGCGCTTCACCACCGGGGCAGGAAACGACATTGAGAAGGCGACAGAGTTGGCCCGTAAGATGGTATGTGAGTGGGGGATGAGCGAATCATTGGGCCCCCTTGCCTTTGGTCAAAAGGAAGAGCAGATCTTCCTCGGCAGGGAGATCTCCCAACACCGGGACTACAGTGAGAAGACCGCCCAAGAGATAGACCGGGAGATCAAGAAGATTGTCATAGGGTGTTATGAGCGGGCCGAGCAGGTCATCAAGAATAACATCAATACCTTACATATATTGGCCAAGACGCTGTTGGAGCGGGAGTCCCTGTCCGGCGAAGAGATTGACCAGGTCATCCAGGAAGGCGCCGCCGCATGAATCCTTCCCGCAACGGGGCACGGAAGACGTTTGTACTGCGTTGCCGGAGTGGGGATCTGCATATGGGAGAGAGGACGCTGTTGATGGGCGTTCTCAACGTCACCCCGGACTCTTTTTCAGATGGCGGGCTCTTTTGCGAGCCCGACTATGCCATCGAGCACGGCCTCCGCATGGCCGAGGAGGGGGCGGATATTATCGATGTCGGGGGAGAATCATCCCGTCCTGGCGCTGACGCCGTTTCCACGGATGAGGAGTTAAAGAGAATCATCCCTGTTATCGAGGGATTGGCCTCTCAACTTACGATTCCCATCTCGGTGGACACCTATAAGTCGCAGGTGGCAGAGCGGGCCATCGAGGCCGGGGCCCAGATGATCAACGACATCAGCGGTCTGTGCTTTGATCCGCAGATACCTCATGTGGCCGCCCGATACGATACGCCGTTGATCATCATGCATATTAAGGGGACCCCCAAGACGATGCAGCAGGCCCCCTCCTATGAAGATGTCATGGGTGAGATCATCACCTGCCTGCGTGAGGGGATAGAGATGGCTGAGCAAGCAGGGGTAGATCCCCACCAGGTGATCGTCGATCCGGGCATCGGTTTCGGCAAGAGGGTAGAGGACAATCTCATGATCCTCAACCGTCTCGGTGAGCTCAATGTGCTTAAGAGGCCGCTTCTGCTTGGGACCTCGCGCAAGTCGTTTATCGGTGCTATATTGGGCAAGGAAGTAGGGCAGAGGGGGATCGGGACTCTGGCGACGGTGGCCGTTTCTGCCCTCAAAGGCGCCCATGTCGTGAGGGTCCATGATGTGGCGCCGGCCAGGCAGACGGTCGATATGGTGGATGCCATTATCAGCCCTGAGGGATGGCGGCAATGATGGGATTAGGTGAAATTTTCGCCCATTTTTTGTGGCAGGACGCCGTGGACATCCTCATTGTTGCGGCGGTGATTTACTGGATCATCCTGCTGATCCGAGGGACCCGTTCTTTCCAGATGCTCATCGGCCTGGTCTTGCTCATAGTCGCCCTCCTCATCTCCCAGATGGGGAGGTTGATGACGATGCACTGGATCTTGAACAACTTCCTTAGCTCCATCATCCTGATCATCGTGGTGCTATTCCAGTATGACATCCGCCGGGCCCTCTCCACCGTGGGAAAGAACCCCTTTTTCTTCGGGGCCTCTTTACGCCATGACGCCCCCGTAGTGGAAGAGGTCATCGACGCCGCCCTCAGTATGGCCAGAAGACAGATAGGGGCTCTCATTGTGCTGGAGCGAGAGGCCGAGGTGGATAAATATATGGAGGTGGGGGTTACCATCGATGCCGCGGTGACCAAGGAGCTGATTACAACTATCTTTTTCCCCCCTTCTCCCCTTCACGACGGGGCCATCCTGATTAAAGGGGGAAGGTTGATGGCCGCCCGCTGTTTCCTCCCCCTGACCGCCAACCCCCGCGTCGTCAAGACCCTGGGGGCCCGCCACCGGGCGGCCCTCGGCCTTACTGAAGAGACCGATGCAGTGGTCATTGTGGTGTCGGAGGAAAATGAAAAGGGGGCCATCTCCCTGGCCATTGGCGGGAAGCTGACGAAAAACTTGGATGCCAACGGGCTCAGGCGGGTCTTATACAACATCTTTGTCGGCAAGAAGAAAAAACGCCGGTTTTTCTTTAAAATTTAAGATCCTGGTGATTATGTGAAGTTTGTTACGAAAAATCCGACGCTCAAGATCATCTCCCTCATCCTCGCCATCATCCTTTGGCTCTTTGTCAAGAGCACGAGTGAAAGCGAGGTGGGATTGGTGGTGCCCTTGGAATTTTTCCGCGTCCCCTCAAACCTCATCGTCACCCAGGTGAGTACGGATGCCATCAATGTGCGCATCGCGGGTCCTTTTTATCAGTTGGAGCGGTTTCCCACCAAAGAGGGGAAGGCTCGGATCGATCTCTCCGGCGCCCGGCCAGGGACAAACACCTTTGATATTCTGACGGATAACTTCACTATCCCCAAGGCCTTAAAGATCGCTCAGATCAGCCCCTCATCGGTTAAGGTTGAAATCGACCGCGTGATGGACAAGGCAGTCCACGTCAAGTCGGCGGTGAAGGGAAAACCCGCCGCGGGGTATCGCGTCACCAAGATTGCCGTCGATCCTCCCTATATCAATCTACAGGGGGCGCGCAGCCAATTGGAGGGGCTCAGGGAGGTATTGACTGAGGAGGTCGATATCTCGGGGCTGGGAGAAACCTTGGAGGTAGAAGTTCCCCTGAAGCTCGCCGACCTCAAATTAAAGGAAGGCGTTAGAAGCTCGGTCAAGGTCACCGTTGTTGTTCAGAAGGAGCCAGGGAGCAGATGAGAAAGCTGTTCGGGACCGATGGTGTGCGGGGTGTTGCCAATGAAGAGCCGATGACCGGTGAGATGGCGATGCAGATAGGGAGGGCCACGGCCTATCTCTTCCGGAACAAGAAGGGGAGACACCGGATCGTCCTGGGGAAGGACACACGGCTGTCCGGGTATATGCTGGAGACCGCCCTGGCCTCGGGGATCTGCTCTATGGGCGGCGATGTCCTCTTGGTGGGCTCCCTTCCCACCCCGGGGATCGCCTTTATCACCGTCGACATGCGGGCTGATGCAGGCGTAGTCATATCTGCCTCCCACAACCCCTTTTATGACAACGGGATCAAGATCTTTTCCGGTAATGGGTTTAAGCTCCCTGATAATATGGAACAGAGGATCGAGGAACTTATCTTCT
>CAYHAB010000240.1:0-3261 GCA_964354505.1 uncultured Thermodesulfobacteriota bacterium | reverse complement strand
TCCCTGATATCTTTCACTCCGGACAGCACCGCGCTGAAGGAGAGGAAATGGGCCTTGGTCCGCTGGGCGATGATCCGGGCAAGGGTGGTCTTGCCCGAGCCGGGGGGGCCCCAGAGGATCAGGGAGAAGAGATCACCCTTTTCGATGGCCTTTCGCAAGACCCTGCCTTTGCCCAGGATGTGTTCCTGACCCACAAATTCATCCAAATTCCTGGGGCGCATCCTGTCGGCTAAGGGGGCGGTGCCTGCCAGGGCCTCCCTGGCCTTTTCGGCGAATAGTTCCATATTTTTATACCCTCGCCTTGCCTAGAAAATAAGCCTCCACTATATTCCTCTCCCCCCCACAATTGGGGGAGAGGGAAAAAGAAGAGATTTTCATCATTCGTGGGTGACGCACCGTCATGATATATTGTCTTTATTCCTGCCGGGAGGTATAAAAGCTGTTTAACCGTTCCATGGCCTTGAGCTTCTCGCTGCGGTTGACCTTGGCGGCCCATAACCCCTTTTTCAGGTAATCGATCGTGCGATCGTAGGTCGAACAATCAACCGGGTACGGATGGCCATCCTTCCCCCCATGGGCAAAACTGAATCTGACCGGGTCCTTAAAGCTCGGCTCTTCCCCGTAGATGAGCTCGGCCATGAGGCTTAAGGCCCGGACGGTCTTCGGTCCCACCCCCGGCGTTCCGAGGACGTGCTCGAAGTCCACCGGAGCCTGCTCGTACGTCTTGAGCAGGATTTTATGGAGGTGCCGGGTGTTGAGATCGCCTGCGGCAATATGGTGCCGCCGGGGAAGTTCAAGCGTTGCTATCCGATTGGCCTCGGCGATGACCCGTGCCGGTTCCTCCCTGGCCAGCGCCGCAACGGCTGACCGTGAGCCCCGGCTTTCGTGCGCCACCATGTTGAGGACCTGGCCCCGGGTGTCGCAGCAGATGGCCTGGTGGGGCTCGCAGACGAAGTCACTAACCCCCTCACCGAGCCAGTGGTATCTCCTGGCGTAACGGGTGGCGGGGTTCATCCCCTGCTGGATCACGCACCACTCCCCCTGACGGGTAAAGACAAACGTATGGTGGTAGAGCTGATAGTCGTCCTGGAGGGCGCTGCTGTCCACCTTGGCCGCAATCCGGCTGGCGTATATGAGGGGGGCTGGCTCCACGGAGATTCGGTCGCAATGCACCTCGATCTCCTGCGGGGTACTGCGCGAGGTCTTTCCCTTTCCCCCTGCGACGAAGATCCCTGTCTCCCCTTCAAGGCCCCTCATTCCTTCTTTCAGCGCCCCGCAGACCGTCGTGGTCAGCCCGCTGCTGTGCCA
This sequence comes from uncultured Thermodesulfobacteriota bacterium, assembly GCA_964354505.1. Lineage (GTDB taxonomy): Bacteria > Desulfobacterota > B13-G15 > B13-G15 > RBG-16-54-18 > RBG-13-52-11. The sequence continues at coordinate 1,953 of CAYHAB010000240.1, read as the reverse complement.
ATCAAAGCCCAGCAGACACCCGAAGGCCTGAAACCAGAAGGGGTCCGACAGGCGGCGCAGGACCTCCCCGGGGCTGAATTCGACCACGAGCACCCGGGTGATCTCCCGGGCAAGGGCTGTCATCCTCTCGAACAGCCACGGCGGGGCCTTGCCGTAGTGGAGAGGGAGGTTAACGATCCCCCTGCGCATCCCGTTATTCGATCACCTTGTAGACCGCGTCACCCTTTCTCACCCGGTCCGTCACCTTGATACCCACGTCGTCCCCTGCCTTCGCCTCCTGGATAGCAGTGCGTTCTATCTGCATGGAGGCAACCTTCTGGGTCAAGTCCGTGGTGTGGCCCCTGATGTGGATGGTCTCGCCTACCTTGAGGCCCTCTCCTTCCACGCGGAAGGCGGCGACCCCAACCTTGGCAAAGTAGTCCAAAATTGTACCGATCCGCTTTTCCTCCATCTTAGTCCTCCTTGAAAGTTATGGTGGCGGTACAGTTATTCCCTCGGCACCCCCGCTCGGATGGGCCAACTGTTTTATGTCAACGGACCTCCCCTGGCCGAAGGCAGCGTCCGGCGGGAGGTTCATCACCGCGAAGACGGCTGCCATGGCATCCTCTACCTCGATCCCCTCCAGGCACTGCTGTTGCTCGCACAGGCGCTGGTTTTCTCTTCCGCAGGGGGCGCATGCGGCCTTCCCTTGGAGCCAGAAGGCCTTCTTGCCGCGAGGGGCCCAGACCTGGGGGTCGGTAGGGCCGAAGATCGTGATGGTCGGCACCTCGAGGGCCGCTGCGAGGTGGGAGATGCCGGAGTCGTTGCCGATAAAGAGCGAGGCGCAGGTCAGCAGGGGAGCAAGTTTTGGTAGCGGCACGTCATGCACAAGGAGGTGTTGGGTGCCGGCGAGACCTGTTAAGACTTCTCTTGCGGCCGTCTCATCGGCAGGCCCCTGGACGATGAGGAGTTTTTTTGATTGGCCGGCCAGAATCCTCCCCACGGCTGCAAAGCGATGGGGAGGCCAGACCTTCTTTCTACTCCCCGCCCCCGGGTGGAGGGCGATGATCGCGGTATTGTCCCAGCCCTTTTGGAGAAAGAATTCCTGTGCCCACGCGCGCTCTTCATCACGCAGGAATATCCTCGGTGGGGCAGGGGGGGCAAAGATCCCGAGGGCTGTCAAGGATGAAAGGTGGTGGTCTATTATGTGCGTCCTTGCGTTTGGAAAGGATGGGAGGGTAAAGGTCCTTTTTATCCCGGCCCGTCGGAGGTTGTGCGCGAGGGTCGTCGATTGACTAAAGCAGAAGGCCGCATCGATACCGCTGAGATACCCGCTCATCTTTGCGGGGAGGGGCGCGCCCTCCTGAAAGAAAGGGGCCATTTCACCCCTGTTGATATCAATGATGGCATCGGCATAGGGGTGACCATCGGCCAGAGGCAGGGTCCACGGATGACCCATCATCTCGAGCCTCGCCGGCTGCAGGGATTCCCTCAGGGCCTTGACGGCTGGCAGGGCGAGGATGAGGTCACCCAAGGCCCCCTGGTGGACAACGAGGATTCTGCTGCCGCGCAGCTCCTCTACCGACATAATCCCTCTTTTCTCTAAAGGTTCCCCTTCCGGCAAAATTATAGATAACCCCTCGATATATGTCAATGGAAGAGGGTTATCAATGTATGCACAGGAATAACTCGGGGGGATCACATATGCAGCTCGATGATATCGCCGTCCCGGAGGACATAATCTCGTTGCACCCGCTGCCCGTCGAACTTCTCCGATCTCCAGATCCTGGCATACTGGAGCTTGGCGACGAAGTCCTTGTGAATCTCCTTGGCGAGGTCGATGACCGTGCTCCCTTGTTTCAGGATCACCGGGGAGCCGATCTCCGGTGTGTGCCCGGGTCGTTTGGAGTAGACCCGCAGGATGTTGAGGAGCGAGAAGATCCGGCCCCGCAGCTTGTCGGTCCCCTTGTGGTG
>CAYHAB010000239.1:0-3629 GCA_964354505.1 uncultured Thermodesulfobacteriota bacterium | reverse complement strand
CGAAGGTGGTGGCCCCGGACCCTGCCCGCACCAAGAGTCCATCGGAATGGCCGTGGTAGCACCCTTCGAACTTGATGACTTTATCCCGCTTGGTGTAGCCACGGGCCAGACGGATTGCGCTCATCACCGCTTCGGTCCCGGAGTTGACCATCCGCACCAACTCCACCGAAGGGATGGCCTCTACAATGAGGGATGCGAGCTCCACCTCCAGGGCCGTGGGGGCCCCATAGCTGGTCCCCAGTTCGGCAACACGCTGCAAGGCCTTCACTACACGGGGATGGGCGTGTCCCAAAATCATGGGGCCCCATGAGGCCACGTAATCGATGTATTCATTACCATCGACGTCCCAGATTCGCGAACCCTGGGCCCGCCGGATGAAGAGCGGGGTGCCTCCTACTGCCCGGAAAGCCCGCACAGGGCTGTTAACGCCACCGGGAATATACCGTTGCGCCTCCTCGAAGAGTTTTTCCGAACCCTTCATCCTTCGACCTCCCTTTGAACTCATCCGATGCTTGACCCGTACCACTACCTCAGTAGTTGCTCGGCTAATCTACCATGTTAACAAAAATTCATCAATGACTCATGGGCAAAGAGGAATTCTCTTGGGCGTGTCGTGGTCATCAACCTCTTGGCGATCAATCTAATTTCCTTGACCAACGCACCTCTTTCACGTAGAATTTCAAAACCCCATAGAACCGTACAGGGTCTTCCCGGGGTATTTCCATAATGCTCCTTTACTCCTGAAACAGCCATCTTAAGCCTCTGCCTGTGCGTAAAATAAGCTGCTCCAGTATTATGTGTAAAAAAGGGGGGTGGGGCGTTGATAAAGTATAAGGGAAACACTCCACAAGAGGAGGTTAATGAGAGCTATTAGAGCAACCGTACAAAGAGGTGCCACAAAGAGAATCATTCTTCTGGTCCCCATCGTTTTCATCGCCCTCGCCATCATAATCTTACCCCAAATAGATCTAAAAGATGTCAAGGCGAAGATTGCCGCAGAGGCATCAGCGCAGCTCAACGGGGAGGTGGTCATATCCCGCGCCTACTTTTCCCTCTTGCCCTGGCCCCATATCACCCTGAAGGGGGTAACAATCGAATCCTCCCAGTGGGGTAACTTTGCCTCTGAAGCGGTTTGGCTATATCCACGTCTTCTTCCTCTCTTTAAAAAGAAGATCTCGGTTAAAAGGATTTTTTTTAAAGGACCGGTCCTCGATCTTGTCCTGCGCAAGGAAACCATAAAGCAGGGGGAAGATATCTTTTCATACATCGAACAGAAAGTGATGCGTATGATCCCCTCACTTGAGCTAGAGGGAGGCATAGTTAGTATCGTGAGACCGGGTGAGAACGAACCTTTCTTTACGACACAAGGTTTGACGGGGAATATTTACTCTCCGGGAGAGGGAAAGGTACGATTAAAGCTGCACTTCTCCTGTCCCTGGGCGGAGAGTATAGAGGTAAGGGTTTCAACCGGGGCGAAGGATAAGAAGGGTAAGACCTTCTCCTTGGTCGCCACAGGGACGGGGGTGAAAGTAGAAGAGGTCAGGGGACTCATCCTCGAGTTCCTAGGAAGGAATGAGACGGTTCAAACAGTCTTCAGTATCGTTCAGGGTGGCGATCTCTCTCGGATTATCTTTCAGGGGGAGGGGAGTAACCTCGAGGACGCCTTTGATTTCGAGCAAAATATAAAGATCAGCGGCACCTTCACACGCGGAAAGATACTCGCGCCGCCGGCCCCTCTTCCCTTAGAGGACGTATCGGGCAAGTTCGCGATCGAAGCAGCGGTGTTACACTGCTGGGGAGTCGACCTGCGCCTGGGCAAGTCATTCGGCAGCAAGGGTGAGCTGGTAGTCGGCCTCATAGCGAAACGGGAGGCCTTCCATCTGGACATTGTACTTGACGCGGCCGCCGAAGACCTCGTTCGCTATCTCCCCATTGTCATCAAGGATAATGGATTGATACGGGAGCTCGAGAACTTCCAGGAAGCGCAGGGAAGAGGGAAGGGCAGGCTCGTGTTGGGGGATACTATCAAAAACATTTCCCCCGCCGTGGACGTGAAGAATTTTCAGCTCTCCTTCCATCACGCCGCCTCCCCGGGGCTCATCTCGGTTGTCGGAGGTCAGCTCTCGCTCAAAAACGGCGAAGGCGTCTGGAAGGCAGATACCATAACGTGGAAGCAGTTCCGGTGGACAAATGCCGAGGGAGGGATTACCTTGCGTGACCAAGGTATCAATATCGCCGTTGCGCAGGCTGATCTCTGCGGCCTGCAGTGTCAAGGTAACATGGACTCGCACGGCGGCACCGTAACCCACGCCTACCGTATCTGGACCGCGGAAGGCAACCTCTCCTCCGCCATCAGATGTCTGTGGGGGATGGACGCCAGTATCGAGGGGAAATTCCGCATGGACGGCGATATGTGGGCCGAGGGGGGGGAGGACCCCCTCAGAGAGGCATCCGAGGGGGCGATCTCGTTCAGTTCCCAAAAGGGGAGGATCTTCCGGTGGACACTGTTGTCGCGACTCTTCGGCACGCTGAACATCATCGGACTCTTACAGGGGGATCACCCCGACTACACCCAAAAGGGTTTCCAGTATGATATGTTCACCATCACAGGTGAGCTGCGTAACGGATACATCTATCTGAAAGAGGCGGTGATCGATGGACCAGCGATGAAGATTGTGGGTGAGGGGAAGATTGATCTTGTAAAAGGAGAGGCAGACATCGTGGTGCTCCTGGCACCCCTGAAGACAATAGATGCCGTCATGAACCACATACCCGTTGTGGGAAAGCTCGTGAGCGGCAAGAACGGCACCTTTATCTCTGTACCCTTCACCGTTAAAGGCCCCCTCGATAACCCCAAGGTGACACTCCTCCCTCCCGAGGCTGTGGGGAGCGGCCTCTGGGGGGTGCTCAAGAGGACCCTGCAGACATCTGTTGGGATGTTCAAGACGGCCACATCCCCTAAATAGCCGTTCTCTTAACTACTTCCATAAAAGGCCTATTATGCAATAAAAAAGTGTCGAAACCGCCGCCGCGAAATTATCTTTGCTTTTATGGATTGGCCTCAGCCGAACGGTTCGAAATGACTCTTATAGTTCAGGAGGGAGCTTTTTGAGCTGGGCCAGGGAAAAGACCGGGCCGTCGACGCAGACATAGTTCGTGCCGATATTGCATCGCCCGCAGAGCCCGATCCCACACTTCATCCTCCGCTCCAGCGTGGTGATCACCTGCTCGTCCTTGTACCCAAGCTCGGCAAGGGCCTGTAGCGTGAAGCGGATCATAATAGGGGGGCCGCAGGTTATGGCAACCTTCCCGCCGGGAGAAGGGGCGAGTTCCTTGAGCACATTGGGTATGAGCCCGACCTTTTTGTCCCATTCGGGGAATTCGCGGTCGACGGTGAGGATGAGTTCCATGTCATTACGGGCCTCCCATTCCTTGACCTCCTCCTTATAGCAGAGGTCCTGAGGAGAACGGGCGCCGTACAGGAGGGTGATGGCGCCGTAGTCGCTGCGGGTATCGAGCATAAAGAGCAGCAATGTCCGGAGGGGCGCCATGCCGATTCCGCCGCCGATAAAGTAGATATCTTTCCCTTTCATATCTACGTACGGAAACCAGTTTCCGAGGGGGCCTCG
>CAYHAB010000238.1:0-2623 GCA_964354505.1 uncultured Thermodesulfobacteriota bacterium | reverse complement strand
AAGGTCTTCCTGCGTCCCCTGGAGCCATATCAGGAGTGGGAGCTGTTCTATCAGGCTTATGAAGGGGATGACCTTGATGCCTTTGCCATCAGCAGCGCGCGCGCAAGGGGGTTGTATGCCTTCCTGGCGGAGGCGGGGCGGAGAGAACCTCCCCCTTTTGTAAAAGGGCAGGTCACCGGACCTATCACCCTCGGGCTCTCCCTCAAGGACGAGGAAGGGGTAGCGGCTTTCTTCAATCCGAATCTGCGGGATATGCTGGTGAAACTGGTAGCGATGAAGGCGAGGTGGCAAGAGGAGACCTTCCGACGCCACCTGCCCGGTGCGGAGACGATCATCTTCATCGATGAACCCATGCTCAGCGGCTATGGCTCGGCCTTCATGAACGTGGACAGGGAGACGATCATCAGCACCCTCAGAGAGGCCGTCGCCCCGCTTCAGGGATTGAAGGGGGTCCATATCTGCGGCAACACCGACTGGCCCATGATCATGGAGGCCGGCTTCGACATTATAGATTTTGATGCCTACAACCACCTTTCAAGTTTCATCATCTATCCCGGGGAGGTAAAGACCTATCTCGACAATGGTGGGGCAATCGGCTGGGGCATTGTCCCCACCGAAGAGAAGGCATTAGGAGAAGAGGACTCGGCGCACCTGGCGCGCACGCTTCAGGAGGGCCTCGATGCGCTTGTCAAGGAGGGCGCCCCCGAGAAGCTCCTCATCGAACAATCGCTTATTACCCCGAGCTGCGGGGCCGGCTCTCTGACCGAGGAAGCGGCGAGGAGGGTCTATCAACTGAACAAAGAGGTATCCGAGATCCTCAAGGGAAAGCTCGTACGGTAAGGCAGCGGTATATTTCACGGGAGGGTCGGCGAACGCCGTTCAGGCGCAACCTCTATGAATGAGGACGGACATGGCGCAGAAGGAATCAAAACCCAAGCATGTAATACTCCCTGATAAGGCATTCGCCCATAGGCTCAAGGAGGCAACGGGAGAGGATGTCTTCCATTGCTACCAGTGCGTTAAGTGCAGCGCCGGCTGCCCCATGGCTCATGCCATGGATATCCTGCCGCATCAACTGATCGTGGAAGTGCAGCTGGGACTAAGAGATGAGGTCATCTCCTCTCGAACCATCTGGGTCTGTGCCTCATGTCTCACCTGCAGCGTTCGCTGCCCCACTGAGATTGACATCGCCCGCGTGATGGATGGGCTCAGGCAGATTGCCCATGCCCAAAAAGGGAAGCGTGGTGATAAGCTGGTCCCTTTGTTTCACGAGGCCTTCTTGCGTTCCATCCGCAGACGCGGCAGGGTTTATGAGATCGGGATGTTGATAGACTACAAATTCAAGGCCAAGCAGCTTTTTAAGGATATCGGCCTGGGGTGGAGGATGTTCCGAAAAGGCAAGCTTAGGCTCCTCCCCTCGCGGGTGAAGAACATGGCGGAGATCAAGGATTTATTTAACGCATTCAAAGAGGTTTAACGGATGGTGTTTACCTATTATCCAGGGTGTTCCCTCCATGGGACTGCCAGGGAGTTCGAGGAGTCCCTGCAGGGTATCTGCAAAGCGCTGGAGATTGATTTACACGAATTGGAGGACTGGAACTGTTGCGGGGCCAGCTCTGGGCATGCCCTGAATGAGAAGCTGTCCATAGCCTTGGCGGCCAGAAACTTGATCATTGCCGAGAAGGATGCTCGCGATATCTTGGTCCCCTGTGCGGCATGTTATTATCGGTTGAAGGTGGCGGATAAGAGGTTACAGGAGGGCTTCGACCAGGAACTGGGAGAGCACTACAGCGGGAGGAACCATGTTGTGCTTGCCCTGGACCTTTTCAGCGATCCGGATGTTCTGGACCGGATCGCCAAACTGGTTGTCAGGCCCCTGAAGAATCTGCGGGTGGTCTGTTACTATGGGTGTCTTACGGTACGCCCCCCGGATCTGACGGAGGTAAAGGACTATGAGTACCCTCAGCATATGGAGCGGCTTATGGAGACACTGGGGGCGGAACCTCTTCCCTGGTCGTATAAGGTGGACTGCTGTGGGGGGGGGCTTTCTCTGAGTAGGCCGGAGGCAACCGATACGTTGATTAGGGTCCTCTGTGAGGGGGCCTTGGAGGTCAATACGGAGGCCTTTGTGGTAGGCTGTCCTCTCTGTCAGGCCAACATAGATGCGCGCGAGGTTAAGATAGCCCAGGAGATGCAGCGGGAGTTCTCCTTGCCTGTCCTCTACTTTACCGAACTCATCGGCCTGGCCTTGGGGATCAAGGGAACAGAGGGGTGGTTGAAACGGCATCTGGTAGATCCTCTTCCCCTCTTACACGCTAAGGGTTTGCTCTAGGTATGGGACGCACGAAGGTAAGCAAGAAGAAGATGGACGCCAGCGGAAACAAGAAGGTAGGTGCAGTACTGGTTGTCGGAGGCGGTATTGGCGGAATACAGGCCTCTCTCGATCTGGCCAATGCAGGATATAAGGTCTATCTGGTCGAGAGTTCGACAGCCATTGGAGGCAGGATGGCACAACTCGACAAGACATTTCCTACAAACGATTGCTCCTTGTGCACCATCTCTCCCAAACTTATCGAGGCAGACAAGCACCTCAACATCGACATCATCACCAATGCCGAGGTTG
>CAYHAB010000237.1:0-5943 GCA_964354505.1 uncultured Thermodesulfobacteriota bacterium | reverse complement strand
ATAATTTTCCTCTCTTACCAATATTCCCTCCGAATCTCTTGCCAAAATCCCGCTTCACACATTACGAACAACGTATAATAATGCAAACTTTTTTACATAACTACCATTAAGCCCTTTAAGGCATTAACAAGAAAATAAATGGATAACATAACAAGCACAACCCCAAGCACGACGTAGATCTTTTGCATAGCTTTGTCTGAGACGAACTTTTTAGCCCAATGCAAGGCCGCGGCCAGGGCTATTAAATATGTTGCGAGCCCCAAGCCCCCAAAAAAGACAAAGGAGAGGGAGAGGGGCGGAGTAAAAGTATCAACCAGATCTAAATGCTTTACAATGTGAACGCCGATGAGCCACCAGAAGATCATCATGGGGTTGGCTATCGCAAGTGAGAAACCCGTGATAAATGCTATGCGTTTGCTCTTCAGGATAAAACGGTTAAACCCCAGGGAATGCGGTTTAGCTCCTTGTTTCAATGTAAAGAAAGCCAAAATCCAGAGGATTACAGTACCAAAAAGCTCAAAGATTGCGACCGCGATTCGATTACTAAAAAGTGGCGCCACCCCAAACAAGGCGATAAAGCCATACAGGACATCGGAAGAGACAGCGCCAAGCGCTACCATAACAGAAGCCCGAAGGTGATTGTGCAGGGAGCGTTTCGCAATCTCGATTTGGGCGGGTCCAATAGGAATGGCGGAGAGGAAACCCATAATATAAACCAGCAGTAGCAGTAAAAATGTGTTCATGTATCTTCCTTGCTATCCTATCAAATTTTTCTTACAAAAATGTTTGTATATTCCTATATCACGGCTGAACCGTTTTTAATATCGTTTTTTTAAACCCCCTTTTTTTGATCGTGCCTCCTAAGCCTCCTTCAAGGCACTGGCGTAAAACTTTTATTAGATGTATTCTCTGACCATCCGCAGGAGGGAATATACTCTGCCTGATTTCCATCTTTGACGCTCTTCCCTGTGCCTCTTGGTACTATCTCAGGTCGGTCAATATGGATTTCAGGGGAATGTCGCATTATCATGTTTGCCTTTCCGCTGTTGGACCATGAGAGATCACCGTTTCTTGGACATAACCTCCAGCGCCACCTCCCCGGCGAATCTATCCTTGAGTGCTTGCGCGAGCCTTTCGTAGTCTTCCATGGTCTCCACCTCCACCGCCAAATCCCGCTCGTCCAGCACCCGCATTCTGCCGTGTCCCTTGACCACCTCAATGACCTCAACGGGATCGACTGTCACCCAACCCTTCATCCTGCGCACCAGCTCCTCGCCGCTGAAGCCACGCTCAATCTGTAGGTCCACCCCCCGGAACTTGGCATCCCAGCCGATGAGGGCAGGGCGCGCGATAACGGGAGTGACGGGATCATGCATGGCCGCGCACGTGAACCATAGCTTCGCCTTGACCATCTTCGTCCTCCTTTGTCCAGGTAACTATAATCATCAGGGAAGGGCGCGAATATGTCAAGGAGATCTCGCCCCCGCATTGTACTCGAGACAGGGCAGAGGATATTGGTACCTCTTTAAGACGGCGAAGAGATCGCATGAAAAAAAGAGACGGCGGTATCCCCGTATCTGCGCTGTCGGAAGAGTTCCAGGGCGGGGGGGGGAATGATTTCATCTTTTGACGAGTGCTCGGCCACGATGATTCCTGCGGAGGCAAGGATCCCGCCCCGGGCGATCTCTTCGAGGGTCTCTCTGACCAATGCCTTGCCGTAGGGAGGGTCCATGAAGATGAGGTCAAAGACCTCCCCCTTCTCACCCAGGATCATGATCCCCCTTTTGACCGCCAGAGAGATGACCCATGACCGCGATTTTAATCCGAGGGCCTTTAGGTTCCCCCGGAGCACCGTGAGGGCGCCCTTGCCCTGTTCCACGAAGACCGCTTCCTCGGCCCCGCGGCTGAGGGCCTCAATTCCCAGGGAGCCGGTGCCGGCGAACAGGTCGAGGGCCCTCTGGAATGTCCATGTAGGACCCAGAATATCGAAGATCGCCTCGCGGACCCGGTCAGAGGTGGGCCGGATCTTTCCTCCGGAAGGGGCAAGCAGCTTCCTCCCCTTGAACTCCCCTCCGATGACCCTCACGACGTTTCCTCCTGTAACCGTTCCACCACCGTGGTCATGTGCCCGTAGTGGGTCCCTGCCCAGTAGACCTTCCGACAGGAGGGACAGCGGGAAAACTCCTGGTGGGTGTGGTAGATATAGTCTGGGACCTCTCCCTTCACCTCCTCGGGGTCTATCTCCTCCAAAGGGGTGTTACAGGTCAGACAGCGGGAGAAAAGCATTTCCTTTTTGACGGGGAGTCGGAAGTAGTGTACCAACTCCTGCATCTGCCGGAAGGGGTTGTCTTCCCGGATCAAGAGCGCCTCCCCTGACCCCTTGCCCTTGTAGAGCTTGGTGTCCTTAGTGATGAGGACCCTCCCTTCATCCTGGGCCCGCCGCAGGAGGCCTTCCTGGTCATCGAAGCGCCAATAGACGGTATCATAGCCCAGGATGCGGAGCCATTTGGCCAGTTTGCCCAAGGTCTTGTCAACGATAAAGATCATCCTGCTGTTCTGTTCAGAAGGTCATGTGAATAACCTTCTGGACAAGCTTGTCGGCGATAAATCTCATCCAACAGCGCGCTTGACCAAGGCAAAGGCCACCTCGCGGGCCTTCACCATAATCTCCTCCTCGCCCGCAACGCGGCGTCCCCGCATGAGGATCCTCCCGTCACAGATCAGGGTATCGACGCAGGAACCGTTGGCGGCATAAATGAGGTCTGACGCCAGATGGAAGTGGGGGATGAGCTGGGGGGTGTTGAGATCCACCAGGGCGATATCTGCCCACATCCCCGCCTCGATGGCACCGCACTCCAGACCGAAGGCCCGGGCCCCCTCGGCGGTGATCATCTCCAGGGCTTCGGAAGCGGACAAAACGACCGGGCTATCATTGTAGAATTTCTGCAGGAGGGAGGAGAACTTGGCGGTCTCCAGCATGTCGAGGTTGTTGTTGGAAGAACTTCCGTCGGTCCCCAGGCAGATCATTACCCCTTTTTGCCGTAACTGCGGGTAGGGGAAAACCCCTCCGACAGCGAGTTTTAAGTTGGAGACAGGGGTATGCACTACCCGAACCCCATGGGCCTCCAAAATTGCCATATCCTCCTCATCCAGCCATACGCAGTGGCAGGCGACGAGATGCGGCCCCAGAAACCCGATCTGTTCCAAATACCGCGCCGGGCGCACCCCGTGATCGTCCAAACAGCGGTTGACCTCCTCCTCGGTCTCGGCGAGGTGGAAGTGGATCAACAGCCCCTTATCCCGGGCGAAGGCGGCGCACCACCGCAATGCCTCCTCCGAGACCGTATAGATGGCGTGGGGACCGAGGGCAAAGATCACCCGAGAGCCGAATGCCTCCCGGCCCGCATAGAGCTGTTCGTTGAGTGCTATCTGCTCCTTCGTCTTCTGCGCATCAAAGAGGTCGATAAAGACAGGGCTTACCGCAGCCCTGATCCCCATCTCCTGTACCGCCCTGGCCGTACCCCGCCAGTGCCAGTACATGTCGTTGAAAAAGGTCGTCCCTGTCTTTATCATCTCCAGGCAGGCCAACTTGGCCCCCCAGTAGACGTCCTCCTCCGTCATGTGGGCCTCGACAGGCCATATTTTAGTCTCCAGCCACTCCTTCAGCGGCATATCGTCGGCATACCCCCGCAGCAACGTCATAGCGGCGTGGGCGTGCCCGTTGATAAAAGAAGGCACAGCCGCCTTTCCCTCGCCGGGGATCACCTCCTCGGCCCGCACATCCAGCCGGTCGCCGATATCCTTGATCCTGTTCCCCTTGATAAAAATGTCCTTGGTCTCTCCGTTCAACCGCACCCTTTTAATCAAGATGCTCATTCCATCTCCTCCATCACCCTGGTCAAGATCTTATTGACCGTGGCGGTGTTTTCCCGCCCCCTCTGGAAGATCTCCTCCTCGGTGAGGGGTGCATCGGTAATGCCGTGGCAGTAGTTGTCCACCGAACAGATGCTCGCATAAGCCAGCCCTACCTCTTGGCAGAGGGTGGCCTCATGGGCCATGGTCATCCCCACCACATGGCCGAAGTTTCTCAGCATGGCGACCTCCGCCCTGGTCTCCAGGCGAGGGCCGGTGGTCTGGATATAGACCCCCTCTTGTGCGAATGCCGCCCCTGTCCCCTGGGCGGCCCGAATCAGGCGCTCCCTCAGCCCCGCATTAAGGAAAGGGGTGATGTGCACGACGTGGTGTTCGTAAAAGGTCAGGATACCCCAGGGGCTGAGGTAGTCGTGGGGGATCACGATCCACCCGGGGGGCAATTCCTCCCTGAGGCTCCCCACCGAGTTGATGCCGATTACCTCGATCACCTCCAATTTTTTGAGGGCATAGATGTTGGCGCGGTGGTTGATGCGGTGAGGGGGGATCACCTCTGGGCCGTGGCGGGAGAGGAATACCATCTCTCTACCCCCCAGTCGACCAATGGTGAAATGGTCCGATGGTTCCCCAAAGGGGGTCTCCATCGCCATCTTGTCAGCTACCGCCATCCCCTCCGGGGAGAAGTTTCCCCCCGCGATGATCCCCAGCATGCCCACTCCTTCTCACAAGGCATAATACGAGAAAAGGGTAGAGGTTGTCAATTTCCCGCCTTCCAATCGAGGAGTCGAAGGATTGACTCCCCCCAGGGGAACATATATAGTAAACGTATCTCACGTTATGAAGGAAACGATGTCAAAGCTGACACGCAGAGAAGTGCTGAAACTCTTCATAGCGGGCGCGGGGGCAGCCCTGACGCCCTGGCCATTGAGGACCGTCTGTTCTGCTGCGACGCCATCCACCCCTGACGTGGTAATCTCTAAGGGGAGATCCCCTGCGCTGATCACGGAGGCGGCCGTGCAGGCCCTGGGCGGCATGGGCAGGTTCATCTCCCGAGGGGACGTGGTCCTGGTAAAGCCCAATATAGGGTGGGACCGCACGCCTGAGCAGGCCGCCAACACCAATCCCGAGGTCGTGGCGACCCTGGTGCGCCTCGCTCTCACGGCCGGTGCCAAGGAGGTGAAGGTCTTTGATAACCCCTGCGAGGATCCTCGCCGCTGCTATGTGAACAGCGGGATCATGGAGGCGGCAAAAATGGCAGGGGCGAAGGTCAGCTATGTCGAGGAGAGAAGGTTCCGCAAGGTGGATATCAAGGGCGAGGCCCTCACAGCCTGGGAGGTCTATCAGGAGGCAATGGAGGTGGACAAGGTGATCAACTGCCCTATCCTCAAACACCATAGCCTGGCCCGGCTCACCATGGGGATGAAAAACCTCATGGGGCTCACCGGCGGCGACCGTTCTCGCCTTCACTGGCATTTAGATCAGGCATTGGTGGATCTCGCCGCCTTTTTCAAGCCGACCTTGGTCGTCCTCGATGCCGTCAGGATACTGACGGCCAATGGACCCCAGGGGGGAAGCCTCAAGTACGTCAAACGGCTCAACACGGTGGCGGCAGGTATCGACCAGGTGGCCGTCGATGCCGTGGGTGCCAAACTCTTCGGGCTGCCGCCCGGTGAGATGGAGCTCCTTCGTGCCGCATCAAAGCGGGGTTTGGGACGCATGGACCTGGCAAGGCTGAGGATCAAGGAGGTCAAAACCGATTCCTAAGGGTAGAGGTAAGGACAGACCTCCCTGGATCCCGTGGTGGCGGATCAGACGTATCAGCCAGTGGTCTTTCCTTGCGCTTTTTGTTGCCCTCTTTGCCCTGACGGCCTACAAGGGGACGGATGAGATCGCCTATCCCGTCCGTGTCTTCCTGCACTTCGATCCGCTGATCCTCATCACAACCTTCCTCTCCTCCCATGCGGTGCCGATGGCCCTTCTCCTCTCCCTCATCACGGTCGCCTTCACCCTCGTCTTCGGCAGGGTCTTCTGCGGCTGGGTCTGTCCCCTGGGGACGCTCAATGACTTGATGGG
>CAYHAB010000236.1:0-9327 GCA_964354505.1 uncultured Thermodesulfobacteriota bacterium | reverse complement strand
TTTTATATCCTGGCATTGGCGACCCTCTCCAGCCCCATTTCCTACCTGACCGGCATCAATGGCTGGAAACAGCGATACAAAGGTGCAAAAACAAGCACCTTTGTTAAAAAAAGCCGCTATGGGGTGATTTTGATTCTCGTGGGGGCGATCTGTACCGCCTGGTATTACTTCTACCCCTCGATACTAGATGGTTATGGCGTGTCGAATATCGTTTTTCTGGCATTAAACCTCTCGACATTCCCCCTTACCGTTTCTCTCGGCCATCTCGGAGGAAAGTTGGTCTTCATGGTACAGCGTTGAAAGACAGCAAGAAGAAACGCATGCTCGTCTAATATAAAGCGAACAGCGTAATAATCCCCCTTCGCTGCTAAAAATTAGTGAAGAGATCCGCATGGATGATACTGAAGCCATCCAACTCCCCATCGACGGCACACTGGACCTGCATACCTTTCACCCACGCGAGGTAAAAGAACTGGTAGTTGATTATCTCTCCGCCTGTCAGGAACGAGGGATTATTACGGTACGCATCATTCATGGGAAGGGCACAGGCGCCTTACGGCGGACGGTCCACTCCGTGCTCTCCCAACTGCCGGAAGTGGCTAATTTCCGATTAGCGGGAGAAGACGCAGGTTCGTGGGGGGCAACCATCGTTATCCTCCGGCCAGTGAATAGTTCGCCCTTAAACAAAACCCGTGGATGATGAAAAAACCTCTCTATGAATTGAGACGGACTGCATACGAAAAAAACTAGAGAGCCCCTGCCAACGGGCACACGAATTGAGACCATGGACAGGGAACAAAGCTGGTGTTTGGTGGATGTACCGGAGATGATAGATGGCATCATGGATCTTAAAGGGTGGGGCTATCAACGGTAGCTGAGGCGTGTTCAAGAGTATCGAAAAACTACAAAAGCCCTCGCATATGTGCCGCCTTCACCAAGCCCCACGGCCCGGTCATCATCATGGAACCGCCAGGCGCAGGCAGATCATACAAAAGCCCGGTCTCCCTCATCATACCCCTCTTTGGGCCGGTGACGGTTATGGTTGCCGACGCGTTGGCCTCTGCCAGCAAAAAAGCGCCGTGTCCCCCGTCGGCAAAAACCTCTTCATTACTGACCTCTCCGAGAGGGAACCTGAGGAGGTAATCCCTCAATGTGGCAGGGGTCAGGAGGGCGGTGTGGTGTTCAAAAAGTCCCTGCAGCTCCCCCTCGATAACAAGGGCCATGACCGTGTGGCCGTTTCCGATGTTCACCGCCACCTGAATACCTTTATCCCCCGTAACTCCCAAGATCGCAGAGAGGGCGGTGTCCATCAGCATAATCCTAGCGCCACTCTCTCGTTTCGTCCGGCAAGCGGCTGAAAGCATCCTATGATAGTAAGAAGGAATTTCTCCTTGTCGATAGATGAATCCTGCAACCCCCCTCCCCTCCTCCAGGGTTCGACGGAAGCAGGAAAATCTAAAGACCCTGTCGGAGCCTCCCTGTGCGTCAGAACCGTGATCCTGTACGGCTAAGGCGATTAGGGTGATCCTCTCTCCGTCACCAACCGCAGCAAAGATATCCTGGGCAAACGCTATATTGACCTCCCGCAGCTCAAACACCTCACCGTTAAAAGCCGGCGGTTCACCCTCCACTACCTCAATCCCCATTTCCCTCACCTGGTCCAGATCATCCCTGATGCTCCGGGCTGCCTCCGCGGTCATAGAGACACGGTATCCTTTGAGGATATGGTCTTTTAATACTGAGCCGATCCTGCCGCCACCTATGGTATCCCCATGGATAAAGAGGTCGGCAGTAACCCCTTCGATCCTCTTGGCCCATACCTTTGATGGTGATGGCAGCACGAGGTGGGGGTTGTTCTCCTCTTCTCGGCCGGCTTGATAGAGGAGGACATCCTGCGTCCCGGCCCCAATGTCGATGGCCAGGATTTGCGGGGGGGATGTCACTCCTCCTCCTCGATGGCCTCGAGCGTACCGTCGATCCTCGACAGTTTTAACTTCATCTGGCAATAAGAACAGTAGATCTCATCCCCCTCTTTTTCATCACCATCTAAAGGGATATCCGATTCGCAATAAGGACAGATTGTCTCACCTTTTCCCATGGTCTATCCTCCTGGTGCCTCATGGTTGAAACATAAAAGGCCCACTTGTAATACAAGTCTTTACTATTTTTACATATAACAGCACTGAACGCAAATGCTTGTGCGCGACTGGTAAGGATACCTTCCCCAGGCGTTATTGAATGTTCCGATGGTAGTCTTGAAGCGAGCGCACCCTCTCCTTGCCACGCCGGTAGGCGGCGATGCCTTTCGCAGCGGCCATGGCAGCTGCCAGGGTGGTGATATAGGGTATCTTGTACTTAATGGCGGCCTTACGGATGTACGAGTCGTCATACTTGCTTAATCTGGTGTTGGGCGTATTGATTACGAGGCCAATCTCTTTATTCATGATGCCGTCCACGATATTGGGCCGGCCTTCATGCATCTTGAGGATGTGCTCAGACGGAATTCCGTGTTCCGCTAAAAACGCATGGGTGCCTTCAGTAGCCTTGATCTTAAAACCCAGGGTATGAAACTCCCGGGCGACTTCCATGACGGCCGGCCTTTCCTGCTGAGATACAGTGATCAGGATGGTGCCATCCGTAGGGAGGCGCTGTCCGGCGGCCTCCTGGGATTTAAAGAAGGCAAGCCCAAAAGACTCGGCCAACCCCAAGACCTCACCTGTCGAACGCATCTCAGGGCCCAAGACGGGATCAACCTCCGGGAACATGCTGAAGGGAAAGACCGCTTCTTTGACGCCGTAGTGGGGAATGATCTTGGGCTTGATATCCAGCTCTGAGAGTTTCTTGCCGAGCATGATCTGGGTAGCCAGCCTCGCCATGGGGATATTGCAGACCTTGGAGACCAAGGGAACCGTTCGGGAGGCCCGGGGATTGGCCTCTAAAACATAAACGATATCATTGGCGATAGCATACTGGATGTTCATCAGTCCGACCACATTGAGCTCCATGGCAATCTTTCTGGTGTAATCGTAAATCGTGTCCACGTGCTTTTGAGGGATGCTGATGGGGGGGATCACGCAGGCCGAGTCACCGGAGTGGATGCCGGCAAGCTCAATATGTTCCATGACTGCAGGAACAAAGGCATCAATACCATCGGCAATGGCGTCGGCCTCGGCTTCGACGGCATTTGCAAGAAATTTATCGATTAAGATTGGGCGCTCCGGCGTCACATCAACGGCAGCGGCGACGTAGTGCTTGAGCATCTCCTCATCATAGACTACTTCCATCCCCCGGCCACCGAGCACATAGGACGGTCTGACCATGAGAGGATAGCCAATCTGCTCAGCAACGCGGAGGGCCTCCTCCAGCGTGCTCGCCATGCCTGATTCGGGCATGGGAATGCCCAACTGACGCATCATCTGCCGGAAACGGTCGCGGTCTTCTGCCAGATCGATAACATCAGGTGATGTTCCTATGATCTTGACCCCTGCCTGCGCCAGTTCACCGGCAATGTTCAGTGGTGTTTGGCCGCCGAACTGAACGATAACCCCCTCCGGCTTCTCCTTCTCGTAGATGCTCAAGACATCCTCAACGGTAAGGGGTTCAAAGTAGAGTTTGTCGGAGGTATCGTAGTCCGTCGAGACGGTCTCAGGGTTACAGTTGATCATGATGGACTCGAAGCCCTCGTCGCGAAGCGCAAAGGCCGCATGCACGCAGCAGTAGTCAAATTCGATACCCTGGCCGATGCGGTTGGGACCCCCGCCGAGGACCATGATCTTGCGCCTCCCGCTGGTCTCGACCTTATCGGGGGCATTATAGGTGGAGAAATAGTAGGCCGCGTTCTCGACGCCGCTGACCGGCACGGGCTCCCACCCTTCAACTATGCCCACGGCGGTGCGCCGTTCGCGGATCTTCAGTTCAGGAATCCCCAGCAATTTTGAAAGATATTTGTCCGCAAATCCGTCCTTTTTGGCCTGGATCAAGAGCGCATCGGGCAGTTCCCTTCCCTTAAAGCGGAGGATCTCTTCTTCGAGTGCGACGAGTTCTTTCATCTGTTCGATAAACCATGGTTTGATGTAGGTCACCCGATAGAGATCTTCCACGCTGGCGCCCTTGCGCAGCGCCTCGTACATAATAAACTGCCGTTCACTCGAGGGTTCAACCAGCAGTTTCATCAACTCATCAAGGGGCCGCGTATGAAAGTCCCTGGCGAACCCGAGTCCATAGCGGCCGATCTCCAAGGATCGGATGGATTTTTGAAATGCCTTTTTGTATGTCTTGCCGATACTCATGACCTCGCCGACGGCGCGCATCTGGGTGCCCAGCTTGTCCTCGGCATCCGCGAACTTTTCAAAGGCCCAGCGGGCGAACTTGACCACCACATAATCTCCCCACGGGGTGTATTTGTCCAACGTCCCCTCTCGCCAGTAGGGGATCTCGTCGAGGGTTAGGCCTGCAGCCAGCATAGACGAGATCAGGGCGATGGGGAAGCCGGTGGCCTTGGAGGCCAGGGCTGAAGAACGAGAGGTCCTGGGGTTGATCTCGATCACCACCACGCGTCCGGTCTCGGGGTCGTGAGCGAACTGGATGTTAGTGCCGCCGATGACCCGGATCGCCTCGACGATGGCGTAGGAATATTGTTGCAGGCGTTGTTGGAGTTTGGGGTCGATGGTGAGCATGGGGGCGGTGCAGTAGGAGTCTCCCGTATGCACCCCCATGGCGTCGACGTTTTCTATAAAACAGACGGTAATCATCCGGTTCTTGGCGTCGCGCACCACCTCAAGCTCCAATTCCTCCCATCCCAGGACCGATTCCTCTACCAGCACCTGCCCGACAAGGCTTGCCGAAAGGCCGCGGCTGGCAACGACGCGCAACTCCTCGACGTTGTAGACCAAGCCCCCACCAGTGCCTCCCATGGTATAGGCCGGGCGGATGACTACCGGATAGCCGAGGTCGCCGGCGATCCTCTCCACCTCCTCTACGTTATACGCGATCTCACTTTTTGGCATATCGATGCCCAACCGATGCATGGTTTCTTTGAAGGCAAGCCGGTCCTCGCCGCGTGTGATGGCATCGATCTCGACGGCGATAACCTTGACGCCATATTGTTCAAGCACGCCCGAGCGCGCCAGCTCAGAAGAAAGATTCAATCCTGTTTGGCCTCCCAGGTTGGGCAAGATCGCATCCGGCCGCTCCTGTTCAACAATCTCCGTCAGGGTCTGGAGGTTAAGGGGCTCGATGTAGGTGACGTCAGCCATCCCCGGATCCGTCTGGATAGTCGCCGGGTTGGAATTAACGAGCAAGATTTCATATCCGAGCGTGCGAAGGGCCTTGCAGGCCTGGGTGCCGGAGTAATCGAACTCGCAGGCCTGCCCAATGACGATGGGCCCTGAACCGATAATCATTATCTTTTTGATATCATCCCGTCTTGGCATTGAGAGCCCCTTCTTGGATCTCCTATACTATATTCGTTGCTATGTTAGGGGTCAGTGTTAAAAAGTCTCAGCCCTATGGCGCGCATTTTTTGATATGAACTCAAAAACGCCTGAGAGTATATGGAAGGGATACCTTTGTGTCAAGGCAGAAAAATTTGCACCTCTCAAGTCTTGAACTTTCTCTTCATTGCCTTGACTATAACCAATGATGCAGATTATAGTACATGCGTATAAGTAACATCAAAATCATTCATAAGGAGGCCTGATGGTGGATAGGAAAGAGAGGCTTGAGGAGGAATTTGAGCTGGTTGCAGAGGATGAGGCCATTCAGGAGTACGAGGCGCTCTCGGACGATTATCTACACATCACTGCCTCGCTCATCGCTGATGAAGTTGCCCATGTGACCGAAGCCCGTACCGGAGTCGCCGTTGATTTAGGGGCCGGACCAGGGAGTCTCGTAAGGAAGTTGGCCGTCCGCTGTCCTCAAATGTTAGTCGTAGGATTGGATATCTCCCTCCCCATGACAAAACTGGCGAGAGATCGGACCGCCGTAGAAGACATAAAAAATGCGGCCTTTGTGGTGGCCGATGTACATCACCTCCCTTTTCAGTCTCAGTCCGTGGAAGTGATCGTCAGCCACGGGGCAATGCACCACTGGCGCAAAATTGATGTGGCGTTGGCTGAGGTAAAACAGATCCTCGCTGAAAACGGGTTCGTCTATATGAGCGATCTAAAACGTGATACCCCTGACGAATTAGTCCGGCAAATAGCGTCCCTCTTAAACGAAAATCAGGCCCGAGCCTTCACAAACTCGATAAAAGCTGCCTATACCATTGAGGAGTTTGCCGCATTGACCTCTGAGGCTGGTTTGGGCCATATCCGGGTGGAACCGGAGAATTTCTCACGCAGGACTATTGCCCAGAACATCAAGAAATTGAAAGCGTCACCCATGCGAGGAATGCGCCAGGCCGCCATTAACCTGCGGTTGGTTGGCAGAAATAGCACGGTATAGGTTGTGGCCATCAGGCGTATGGAGATTAAAGAGAGCACCCCCTCCCCTTCCTTTAAGGCGAGTGTCAGGGATGAGATCTGGGGGGAGATGGATGCCAAGGGTCTTTCACCTTCCCCCCAGGGCACCATTCCCACCTTTCCAGGACAAAACAAGGCGGCCGAGCGACTGAGGGGGCTTACGATCTACCAAAGGGCCAGGACCATCATGGTCCCTCCTGATCAGGCCCAGTTGCAGGTTCGGGTCAACGCCTTGTCCGACGGCAAGAGGCTGATCATGGCCACCCCAGGCCTGCGGGACGGCTTTTATCTATTGGAAAAGACGGGGATTAGGGTTAGAGATTGGAAGCGGGCAGCCCGCAGCTCCGGCGTTCTGAGGTTCGGCAAACGCCTCGCCACTGCCCGCCAGGAGATAGGCACAATAGACCTGTTGGCCACCGGTGCTGTGGCTGTGAGTCCCCTGGGAGGGAGGATCGGAAAAGGCAGCGGCTACTTCGATCTGGAATACATGATCTTGCGGGATATCGGCTCTATCAACGAAATGACCCCTGTTGTCGCCCTGGCGGATGATCTTCAGGTACGTGAGGTGGTGCCAATGGAGGAGAAGGACGTCGCCGTGGACTTTATCGTCACCCCTACCAGGGTCATCACCATAGAACGGACCCGTGAGCGTCCGGCGAAGATCTCCTGGGAGATGTTGGTCGAGAAGACCATCAAGGGGATGCGCCCCCTCAAGGAGCTCAGGAACAAGAATGAGGGGAAGGATTAGGATACACGGCTTACTGGGGGTTTTCCTCTTCATCCTGGCCGTCGTTATGCTGGGCCAAGGGCAAGAGCCGTTTACCACCTATTTCTACGCCTTTGCCTGGTGGTCTTATATCCTGGCAGTTGATGCCCTGGTCTACTGGCTGCGAGGGGAATCCCTCATCGTCAGCAATACCCGCACCTTCCTCCTCATGATCCCATTATCCATAATCATCTGGTGTATCTTTGAGGGTTTTAATTTCCGTCTGGCCAACTGGCATTATATCAATGTCCCCCGGGAGTTTTGGCTGAGGTGGATAGGCTACGCCGTCTCCTATGGGACGGTCCTGCCGGGACTGTGCGAGACGGTTCACCTTTTGAGGGGATTTGGAACCTATCGGGCCGTATCAAGGAGGGGGTCGCAACTTATCCCACGTTTGCTGCAAGTTTTAATTGTCTTCGGGGGGTTGTCTTTGCTCGCGGCCATGTTTTTTCCGCGCTTCTGTTTTCCCTTTATCTGGATAGGTGTTGCCCTGCTCTTCGAGCCCATCCTTTACCTCAGGGGCAACTACTCTCTACTGGAAGACATGGAAGGAGGAAATTTCACCGGTCTTTTAGTCCTCCTGGCTGCGGGATTGCTCTGCGGTTTTCTGTGGGAGTTCTGGAACTTTTGGGCCCGGGTAAAATGGATCTACACCGTCCCTTTCTTTGAAGAGCTGAAACTCTTCGAGATGCCTTTGCTGGGATTTTTCGGCTTCCCACCCTTCGCGGTGAGCGCATACGCCCTGTATCGCGTTCTTTTGATAACGATGCAGAAGAGCGGAGCCTGGGGGAGAGGTATCCTGTGGTTTTTGATTGCCCTCTTCGCTCTCCTCATGTTCGCCGGTATAGACCGCTATACCGTAGTCTCCTATGCGCCCTTGATCAGAGACCTGCCTGGCGTGCAGGAGGAGGATAAAGGACGCCTCCAGGATGCAGGGATAAAGAAGGTCCAGGACCTGCTCCGCAGAGGGGTGCCGGGCCTCGTCCATCTCGGGATGTCCCATGCCGAGGCAGTGGAACTTATTCAGAAGGCTGAGATGATTACCATGAAAGGGATGGGGGTGGAGAATTATCGCCTTCTCCAAGAGGCAGGGGTGAAGAGCCTCTCGGGGCTCGCTCAACAAGACCCTCAATTACTCTATTTAGCGATACAGAAAGAGACCCGTTTCCAATCCTTGCCCCATCGCCCCCCCACTCCTGCCTTGGTGAGGCTCTGGGTCAGAGAAGCGCAAAAAGAAGAAAAGATGCGCGGACCCCGATCCGCACCCAAGGATGCTCGCTCCTCTCTCCTAAAACGCTAACCCCAGAACGAGAGGATGCAAAAATTACATCTCTGTCATCCTGACCAACAGAAGTCGTGCGGGGCCTGCTGCGGGCTTTACAATTACCGCGTAAATAGCCGCGGCATATTGGCCGAAAGACTGCGCAGGAGGTCTGAACGCTTTATTGCACTCCGTAACGAGCCAAGACGCTACGGCAAAGCGGTTGCCCTTTTCGAGGGGGAAAAACTATATGAGACCATCTATAACTGCGAATTCCTCGGATTTATCGACGAAGGAGAGCAGCGGGTTGGGTGTCTCCTGCACCCACAGCTCAACAACGGTGTGGACCTGCGTGGAATTTCCTTCTATGGTGATGAGCTCTGCCGCAATCACCTCTGTCCCAGTTACGAGAAACTCACTAAGGGGGAAAAAGAGACGGTCATACGCATCGTGAACGACTGGTACCTCTACGGCCTATGTATCACTGATGTAGACCTCATCAAATCATATCTCGCCCCCATCCAGAACGCCGTGGGAGAGGCGTTTAATCCCAAAAAGCTGCTTAAGAAGCCGGAACTTATGAAAGTGATGGGGGAATTTTTTCTCTGGAAAGAAACATGGCCCTTTCGCCGGCAAGAGGCCCTCAGGTTCGGCAAGTATTACTTTCTGGCGGAAGAATATCACATCGCCCGTATAGATTATGAGGGGCTCGGGATCGATCCCTCGCCGTATGACGGGATCTTCCTTTCCTTTGCCACCGAGTTCAAAGAAAGGAAGGAGGTCGCGTCAGCAGAGCGAATGGTGCGGGGCAATATTGAACGGGTTGTCGAGCTCTATCT
>CAYHAB010000235.1:0-4825 GCA_964354505.1 uncultured Thermodesulfobacteriota bacterium | reverse complement strand
TCCTTCAAGGCTTCCCTTTTCCTCTTCGACTGGAAGAGAAAGAGGAGGTCGCCGAAGTTCTGATTATACCTTCTTCCCCGTATTCTCTCTAAGACCCATCGTTCTCCCAGGGAGAGCTTGCTCTGCCAGGCGGTGAAAAGTTCCGGGCGCAGGAAGCTGAGATAGTAGAGGGTCCTTGCGGCGCCCATCCGCTCGGCCTCGGAGAGGATATTTTCATCTGAAAGACCATAGTATCTCTTGATCCGTACCAGGTCCTCCCATCCCTTTTCAGAACCAAAGGAATGGCTCTGGAGGTGGATGGCCGTGGAGATGAAGAGGTGCGCAGGGGAGGGGACCCTAATCTCTATTCCATCCAGTTCTTTGGTAATGCTTCTCTGGAATACATCCTCAATGGAGATTCTAAGGCAGGAGCGCTCAAGGCAGGTGCGGGAGAGATTGAGGAAGGAGGTGTGTAGGTCAAGGTTGAGGCCTGCCTTATCGAAGACCTCTGGCTCAGTTTCCTCCAACCCCATTTCCTTCAAGACCCCCTTGAGCTGCTCAAGATCTCTATCCCTGACTAGGATGTCGACATCAAGCATATCCCGCTCCCCCATTGAGGGGTAGACATCCCCGAGGAGGCTCATCCCCCTAAAGAAGAGGACTTCAAGACCCTCCTTTTGCAGCCGGGTGAGCAGGTTCTTGATGTGGTGGATGAGGATGAGGTTTTGCGAGGCTGTTGCGTAAAAGGTGGGAGGTTTTCTCATCAGGCAGTCTCCAAGACCTGACGATAGAGATGGATGGTCTTTTGCAGGCATACGCCCCATGCGAAGAGCGCCTCGGCCCTTTTCCTCCCCTTTGCGCCCATCTCCTTCTTCAGACCCGGGGAGTTGAGGATCTTGGCGGCCTCCTCAGCCATACGGCTGGTATCACCGGCCCTTATAAGGATGCCGGCGCCATTGATTACCTCTGGGAGCCCGCCGACGGCCATCGCCACGATGGGTTTTGATGAGGCCATGGCCTCTACCGCGGCCAGATTGAAGCCGTCATTCAGCGAGGGGATCAGCACAAGATCGAAGGCTGCGATGACATCGGCGATGTCCTTGCGGTGCCCCAGAAAATGGAGGTGAGACACCCCGTGTGCCTTTTTCATCAACGCTGCCTTCATGGGGCCATCCCCTGCCATGAGAAAGTGGGTGTGGGGGTGCACTGCCCCTATCTTCAGAGCCGCCTCGACAAAGTGATGAGGCCCCTTTATCTCTTCCAGCCTTCCTACAAAGCCCACCAGGGGGGCCTGCTGCGCTATCCCAAGGTCCTTTCTTATCTTCTTTCCATCCCCAGGAAATCGGTTCATCTCTATTCCATTATAAATGGTAACCACCTTTCGCTGATCGCCGATCCTCCTCCTCAGGTATTCCCTGCGTTCGTCTTCGGAGATGGTGATGATCCGCTCGCAGAATCGGGCAGCCAACCGTTCGAGGGAGACGTAGAGCAGCTCTTTACCCTTGCCGAAGTATCCGTAGAAGAGATGGCCGTGCGGTGTGTGGATAGTTTTCGTGCGGGTAATTCCCCCTGCTATCCTCCCCAGGATTCCCGCCTTGGTGGTATGGGTATGCAGGATGTCAGGCCTTTCCCTGCGGAGAAGGGCGATGATTTCGAAGAGGGCGAGGAGATCATGCAGGGGGGCGATATCACGACGCAGAGAGGGAAGGGGGTGATAGGGGATGTGCGACCTGCGGGAGAACTCCCCTGGGTCTTCCTCGGGTTGCTGAGAGGGGCCGGAGGCCATAACGATCTCTATGCCATGTTCCTTGAGGCCGCTGATCAGTTTGAGAAACACCCGGGGGGCCCCGCCCTTATCGAGCCTCGTTATCAGCTGTAAGACCTTCACCCGCCTTTTCTCACTTCATCCTGATGGTGGCTGCTATCTCCAGTATGGTTGCAAAGGAGAGGATGATCACGGCCTGCAGGAGGAGGATCCAGAAGTAGTCCGGGGCCATCCTGATCAGCAGGGCGTTCATGCCCAAGGCGATGGCCAGGAGAAAAATGGTGAGCACCGTCTTGGTCTTGGAGCCCAAGAGGTAGTGGAGCCGGTGGTGGAGGTGATCCTTCCCTGTGTACTCGAGGAGCTCGCGTACACTGCTTACCTCCCCCATGATTATCCTGCGCAGATTGACGTAGGCCATGTCGTAGATGACTACGGCAAAGATCAACAACGGGGCTGCGAGGGACGGCAGGAGCTTCATATCCGACCACTCGGCCAGGAAGGCGAAGGAGGCGAGGATGAAGCCCAAGAAATTACTCCCCGTATCCCCCATAAAGATGGTCGCCTCCTTTTTTTCACCGCGAAAATTATAGGGAAGGAAGCCGAGGCAGATGCCGATGATCAGTAAGCAGAAAGGCACCATGTAGAACCATCCCATTTGGAGGAAGACGATGGAGAAGAGGAGGGCGAAGATGATGCAGAGGCCCGCCGCCAGCCCATCCATCCCATCGATAAAGTTGACGGCATTGGTGATCCCCACCAGCCAGAAAACCGTAAGGGAATAGTTGAGGGTATTGCCCCACCAGGTATTGGGAAAGATGATGATGCTCACCCCGAAGGAGATGAGGATGACGGAGGCCACAATCTGGGAAACGAGTTTTATTACGGCCGGCAGCCCTTTCGCGTCGTCCCAGATCTCCACCACAAAGATGAAGCCGGAGGCGATGAGGAGCCCCAGGATCGCCCCCTCGGGCTTGGTGAACAAAAGCGCCGATATGATGAAAGCGGCAAAGATAGCCCACCCCCCTGTCTTGGGGGTCGGGACGGAATGGACCCTTCGCTGCTCGGGGATATCGATGACGCCCCACTTTTTCCCCAGCCACCTCGCCAGAGGCGTGAGGACCAGGGAGAGGGAAAAGGGGACAATAATGGGTAGAAGGAATTGTTTAACCATTGCTATCTTTCATGGCCCTGCTGAGGCAGAGGGCGATGGAACGCACTTCCTCAAGTTTGAGGCGGGGATAGAGGGGAAGGGAGAGGGCCGCAGCGAAGACCTTATCGCTCGCCTCGAAGCCGTCGAGGCCGAGGTATCGGTGGAGAGGGCGGAAGACTGGGGGTTGGGCATCTATACCCTCGTCATGCAATTTCTCAAGGACCTGTTTGAGCCTTCCCCCTTGGATTCTTACTACATATCGGTAGTATATCCCACTGGCCGTCGGCATGATCAATCCCTTAAGTCCCTTTACTTGTTTGTCGTACCATTGAGCCCTTTCTTTCCTTAACTTAAGAAAAGAGGGGAGTTTTCCCAACTGAATACGCCCCATCCTTCCTTGGAGGTCTGTCAAGCAAAAATTATACCTTATTTTATAATCCTCTTTTTTATCGTACCCCCGCAGGTCTCTCACCCGTCCCAGGAGATCTTCGTTGTTGGAGGCCACCATGCCCCCGTGGCCGGTGGTGATGACCTTGGTGGCATAAAAGGAGAACATGGCGGCGTTCCCCCACGTCCCCGTCATCCTGCCGTGGGAGGTTGCACCCAGGGCTTGAGCGCAGTCCTCTATGATAGGTGGCCCAAGGGAGAGGAAGCCATCCATATCTTCTACCGGATTGCCGAACATGTGCGGGACGACGATAACAGCTGTCTTCTTTGTGAGAGCCTTCTGTGTGGCGGCAAGGGAGATGTTCATCGTTTCCTCATCGACGTCCACTATCCTGGGGGTGCCCCCGCAATGGTACACGGCGTTGAGGAGGGCGCTGCAGGTAAAGCTGGGGCAGATTACCTCATCCCCTTCTCTGACACCCATGGCCAACAAACCCAGGTGCAGGGCAGCGGTACCTGATGCAGTAGCTACCGCCCCCCTAAGGCCCAGATACGCGGCCATAGCCTGCTCAAATTTCTCGACCTCCTCACCGGTGGCGATCCTCCCTGTGGCGAGGACCTCTTGGAGACCGACGGCCTCTTCTCTTCCCAGGGTCGGCATAGAATGGGGTATTTTCATGGCAAGAAGTAGCGCAGGGGAGCAAAGCCTTCGGCAAAGGTCACCCTGGCCTGCGTGCCTCGGAAGCGGGCCGTCGCGATGGCGATATCTACGATATTAGTGCCGGGGATATTGGTCTTATGGAATTGGGAGGCGTGGGCCTCCAGACATTTGATCTTTTTCTCCAAGGCCTCCTCGATGTCCGCGAAGATAAGGGGATTAAAGCCGATGGACGTGGGGGTCTCGTAGAAGATGACCTTGGGCGTATATCTGGTAGCGGCGACGGCAGCATTGGCAAGGCGAACGTGATCCTGATGGGTGTCCTCAGGGTAATTCACCAAGACCAGAGAGGGGTTTATATCCCGCAGGAAACCCTCAAGCACATCTATTAAGGGCTTATCGAAGATGATGAGGGTATCTTTATATCCACCCCAGAACAGTTCTTTAGCTCCCATTATCTCGGCGGAGGTCTCCTGCTCCTTCTGTCGTACCTCAGGGTCTCCGCCCATACCCCCATCTGCTACCACCAAGAGATAGACCTCGCTCCCCTTTTTACTGTATTTAGCGAGGGTACCGGCGCACCCGAACTCGATATCGTCGGGGTGGGCCCCAATGGCTAGTAATCTCATACCGTGCATACGTTGCCCTCCAAGATATTCAGGGAATCTGGGCCATGGTTGAAGAGGAGATCGAGAAGCGACAGGTTTGGAATAAAGTCACCATAGAGTTGTGGATAGATGGGGGGTTTGAACGTCTGGAATGCCACGGCGATACCCTTTTTGTTAAAAGGTTCAAGATCAAGATAATCCTTTCCCCCGCTCCCCGAAAGATAGGTGTCTGCGCTCAAGCATTCACATATGGCTGCAAGCCTCTCAGAAGGCTCTTC
>CAYHAB010000234.1:0-4884 GCA_964354505.1 uncultured Thermodesulfobacteriota bacterium | reverse complement strand
TGAGGAAGTCCAGGTCGCCCCAGTGGGACTCGGAGATGAACTGTTTTATCACCCCCTGTTTGATGGGCCCCCTCCAGGCGATGGGGGTAGCTTCGTTATGAAGGTAGAGGGCCATGGAGACGACCTTGAGGCCTTTCATAGGGGAGGCGGGTTCTATCCCTTCCACCAAGCCGCTAATCCCCTGGGGATGGATTCCCAACATCCGGGGTATAGCAGGAGAGTGGATGTCGGCATCCAGGAGGCCTACTGCCCACCCCTCCCTTGCCGGCTATGATCAGTACCTTCTGTGCCTTCATTTCTTTCGTACCTTGATGACTGCGCCCTCATGGCAGAAGCGAGAGCATCGTCCCGTTCCTTCAATTTAATCAGTTATAAGGGATGGTGTCAAGCAAAGGACAGGTTGGCGGTTGCGAAATCTCGCATTCGCAGGATTTGACAAGGGTTGAAAAGCTCTGTTATTCTTGCAAGTAAGTTGGTAACGTAGAATACTAAGGTGTAAGAAAAAGAGATGATAGGAGCTATAACCGATGTAGAGGGGATCCTTGTAGGTCATGCCGGTAACCTTGAGGCCATGACCGGGTGCACGGTGATTCTCTGTGAAGAAGGAGCGGTAGGGGGTGTGGATATTCGGGGGTCGGCTGCCGGGACCCGCCAGGTTGATGCCCTCTATCCCGGTCATGTCGTGCAGCGGGTCCATGCCATCTTCCTCACCGGCGGAAGCTCCTTCGGCCTCGATGCGGCCGGCGGGGTGGTTCGTTTTCTGGAAGAACGAGGGAAGGGGTTCGACGTCGGGGTCACCCACGTCCCCATCGTCCCGAGCGCGGTGATCTTCGACCTTGCCATAGGCGATCATCGGGTGCGCCCCGACGCCGATATGGCCTATCAGGCCTGTCTCCATGCCTCTGCCGGAGCAGTAGCGGAGGGGAGCGTGGGGGTGGGGACGGGGGCTACCGTCGGCAAGCTCTTTGAATTAGAGAGGGCATGCAAAGGAGGGGTGGGAACGGCCAGCATGGGGACAGGGGGGGTCGTGGTGGGCGCCCTCGCTGCGGTAAATGCCCTGGGGGATGTAGTAGATGAGAGGACCGGCGAGATCCTCGCAGGGCTCAGGGATGAGAAGGGGATCCGCTTGGTGAGTACGGCCGAGCTGTTGCGCCAAGGGATACGGAAAGAGGGATTCGGGAAGCCTTACAAGGGGAACACCACCATCGGTGTTATCGCCACTAATGTAGCCCTCAATAGAGAGGATGCCATCAAGGTGGCTCAGATGGCACACAATGGACTGGCAAAGGTCATCTCGCCGATCAACACCACCTTCGACGGCGACATCATCTTCGCCCTCTCCCTGGGGAATCGCGAAGGGGATGTAAACCACGTGGGGGCGTTGGCCGAGGCTGCCATCATGGAGGCGGTGAAGAGGGGAGTTATGAAGGCTGACGGCTTCGGCATTGTCCCGGCGTATTGTGATTTACGAAAAGGTCGAACGGAATCTCCGTAACATGGCCAAGGTGTTCCTTAAAAAGGGGAGAGAGGAGGCGCCTTCCCGTGGACATCCCTGGGTTTTTTCCGGGGCCATTGAGAGGGTGGAGGGAACGGTCGATGAAGGGGGGATCGTAGACCTCTTTTCCCATGGCGGTGAATGTATGGGGCGGGGTTACTACAACCCCTGTTCACAGATCGCGGTAAGACTGCTCACCCAACAAGCTGTTGAAATAGACGAAGCCTTTTTCCGGGAGCGGATCGAACAGGCCGTACACCTCCGCAAGCCGCTCTTTTCTTCAGAGACTACCGCCTGCCGTCTCATCCACTCTGAGGGCGACCTGTTGCCAGGTCTCATCGTCGATATGTACGGTGACTATCTTGTGCTCCAGCTAAACACCGCCGGCATGGAGAGGTTCAGGGATGTAATCATCTCCATCCTCAAGAATCTGATCTCACCCACGATGATATATGACCGCAGCGATCCTGGGATGCGCGCCCAGGAAGGGTTACCCGATTCCACCGGCCCCACCGGAGATGGTCCTATCCCTGACTATATCGAGATCCGGGAAAACGGCATTCGGTTTTTAGTCAATGTAAAAGCAGGGCAGAAGACCGGTTTCTATTTGGATCAACGTGATAATCGCTCCCTTATCAGAGGATTAGCTCCGGGAAAGAAAGTTCTGAATTGCTTCGCATATACCGGTGGGTTCTCGGCCTATGCCTCACGCGGAGGGGCTGCCGGCGTCACCTCAGTAGAGACTTCGGCAGGTGCGCTGGAGTTATGCAAACAGAACCTTATTCTTAATGATATATCATTAGAAAATCACCGGTTGGTCAAAGGAGATGTCTTCCAGTTTCTCAGGGATGACCAGGGTGAGTATGATGTTATCATCCTCGATCCTCCTGCCTTTGCCAAGCGCAAGGGGATGGTTCGGGGGGCCATCCGGGGTTATAAGGATATTAACCTTTTTGCCATGAAGCGAGCGAAAAAGATGGGGCTGATCCTAACGTGTTCCTGCTCCCAGCACATCGATCCGGGGTTCTTTCAAAAAATATTGTCATATGCGGCTGCCGATTCCCGTCGACAGATACAGGTCTTGGGCCACTGGGGGGCACCCATGGACCATCCTACTGCCCTCCATCACCCAGAAGGAGACTATTTAAAGTCTGTTCTGCTGCGCGTGATGTAGAAAGTCAGATAGTCGAGTTTTCGATTTTGACTGTTCGGCAGAGAAAGTTTCACTACAAAATTATTTACGTATATTGAAGCAAGTGCATTGCTGAATGTCAAGCGAGGGTTATTAACATAATAAGTTTGAAAAACAAAACCTTGACAAAAAAAGAAAACATGTTATACTTACATATGACAATGATAGTCGAATAGGCAAAGAAGCCCTTTATAAAGCAAAGTATGCTTTGTAAAGGGCTTCTTTTTTTAAAAAAAAGACAAAGGCGTCTCTAATCCAAGGATGGACAAAGGCGCCTTTTTGTTTTTAGGCGGGAAAGTGAAAGATCAGGATTTTAATTCTGAGGTTTTAAAAGTGGTTAGCGCTATTGTCAATGAGATATTGTCATTTACCTAAAAAACAAGGACTTTATGATCCGCAGTTTGAGCACGATAGCTGCGGGGTGGGGTTCGTCTGTAATATCAAGGGGGAGAAGTCTAATGCTATCGTAAGACAAGGCATTGAGGTTTTACATCGCCTATCACATCGCGGGGCAGTCGGATCTGACCCGAAAACCGGAGACGGCGCAGGGATATTGATGCAGATACCGCATGAATTTTTTGTAAAAGTTTGCGCAAAACAAAACTTGACTTTGCCCGCGCCGGGGAAATATGGGACAGGTTTGGTATTTTTACCACAAGATGCCGCTGAGCGTGAATTCTGTAAAGAGGCGTTTGAAAAAATTATAAAAGAAGAAGGCCAGATTCTTTTAGGTTGGCGTAACGTTCCTATAGATGATTCCAATATCGGAGTAAGCGCTAAAAACACAGAGCCTGTTTTTTCACAGATTTTTATCGGGAGAAATAAAAATCTCAATGACGCATTGGCTTTTGAGAGAAAGCTTTACGTGATCAGAAAGCAAGTAGAAAACATTATCCGCGCCTCTAGCTTGCAACAAAAGAAAGCATTTTATATCACTAATATCTCCGGACGCACATTTTCTTATAAGGGGCTCCTTATGCCCGGCCAGCTTGAGAATTTCTTCCTGGACCTCAAGGATGAAAGTATTCAAAGCGCTTTATGCCTGGTGCATTCGCGTTATTCAACAAATACTTTTCCTACCTGGGATCTGGCGCAACCTTTCAGATTTTTAGCCCATAACGGAGAAATTAATACTTTACGCGGCAACGTAAACTGGGTAAGCGCCAGAGAACGGCTCTTGAGCAGCGAGCTATTCGGTACAGATATAGAGAAGCTAAAACCGGTTATTGTCAAGGGAGGAAGCGATTCGGCCGCAATCGATAACTTCTTTGAAGTTTTAGTTTTGTCAGGTAGGTCTCTTGAGCATGCGATGATGATGTTAATCCCGGCGGCATGGGAACACAATAAATTTATGAGCGAGGAACTTGAGGATTTTTATAAATACCACGCTTGTTTTATGGAGCCTTGGGATGGCCCGGCTGCAATAGCCTTTACAGACGGCCGGCATATCGGTGCGGTACTCGATAGAAACGGCCTGCGCCCCGCCCGCTATATTATAACTAAGAACGATTTTGTAGTCATGGCATCTGAAGTAGGAGTCTTGAATATAGACCCGGCAGAGATTAAAGTCTCCGGCAGGCTTGAACCGGGGAAGATATTTTTCATCGATACTGCATCCGGCTGCATAGTAGAAGATTTAGAGATAAAGAAAAGGGTATCTGAACGTTCTCCATACGGGAAATGGAATGCCCAGAATATGGTTGACTTTGATAAGCTTATCGGTAACGGTTCGAGCAATCAGAGATCAAAAGATATTTTAGTGCACTTGAAAGCTTTTGGTTACTCCCGGGAAGACTTGAAAATGATTATAAAGCCGATGGCAGAAGAAGGCAAAGAGTCTGTGGGTTCTATGGGCAGCGATACTCCCCACGCCTTTCTTTCAAAGAATCCGCAGATCCTCTATAGCTATTTCAAGCAACTCTTCGCTCAGGTGACTAATCCTCCTATCGATTCCATAAGAGAAAGAGTGGTGATGAGCCTGGAAAGTTTTATCGGCCCCGAGAAAAATATTCTGGAGGAGACCCCCGAGCATAGCCATAAACTCATGGTAAGAAATTCCATACTCATAGATGAGGAACTCCAGAAGATACGCGATATCAGCATCAATGGCTTCAGGGCCAAGACAATTTATACTTTCTTTGACGTCGGAAGCGGCAAAGATGGTTTTGTGCGCGCACTGGAAAGGATCTGCTCTGAG
>CAYHAB010000233.1:0-3211 GCA_964354505.1 uncultured Thermodesulfobacteriota bacterium | reverse complement strand
CAACTTCATATCCGGGCCTAGCGCTGGTAATTGTCCCGGCCTCTATCCTTGGCGCGGTACATGGCGATGTCGGCGTGCTTCATTAAGGTATCAGCATCGTCACCGTCGTTGGGATAGATGGCAATCCCGATGCTGGTAGTAGTCAGGAGTTCGTGATCATCAAAGACAAAGGGCTTGTGAAAGGCCTCCAGGATCTTTTGGGCGATAGTGCTTGCATCTTTTGGCCGGGCTATTTCGGATAACAACAGCATGAATTCATCTCCTCCGACGCGGGCAACGGTATCCCCTCTGCGCAAAAGTCCCTCCAGACGATTGCCGACGGCGCGCAGGAGCTGATCTCCTGTGCTGTGACCCAGTGAATCGTTAACGTTCTTGAAAAAATCAAGGTCGAGCAGCATCACGGCGAGCTTCTTTTTATGGCGATGTGCCTGGACAAGCGCCAGCGCAAGACGGTCATTGAACATCATACGGTTGGGCAAGCCGGTGAGAGAGTCGTGGGTGGCCATGTAGGTGAGTTCTTCTTCCGCCTTCTTGCGTTCGGTAATGTCCTTTGAGATCACCGTCACCGTCTCGATACTCCCATCAGGCTTCTTCACCGGGCTTATCGTCCTGAGGAAATATCTGTTATCTCTCCGGCTCCTGTGCTCAGATTGGATAAATCGGCCGGTTTTAAACACCTGTTCAATATGCTCGGAAAATTCTTTGTCTTCTTCAAGGGAATGAAAATCGCTATATGGCCGTCCGATGACGTGCTCTCGCGGCAAACCAATCCTGGAGAGACATTTCTCGTTTATGAACAAGTATTGTTTCTGTCTGTTTACCAGGTATACGGAATCCTCGGTAAATTCCACCAGAGAACGATACTGCTCCTCGCTCTCCTTAAGCCCCTCCTCCATCCGCTTGCGCTCGGTGATGTCCTGTAATGTCTCTATTGCCCCAATGATATCCCCTTGAGCATCTCTCAAGGGCGCTGCAGTAAAGAAAAGCCACGTACCGTCCTTACCCAAATAAGGGAAGAAATCCTCAGCCTCGTATGCGCTGTCTATAAGCGCTGATTTTCGATACTTATTCCCGTAATGCGTCTTTATCTCTTCCACCGACTCCTTATCGACGATAAGATCGGCCATAACCGGTCTTTTTTTAGAATAAAAAGGCATCCATTGCTTTTTGGTTCCGACCACCTCATGCGTAGAGACGCCGGTGATGTTTTCACATGCTTTATTCCAGTGTATTACGCAGTGTTTGTTGTCAATGACAAAGGTAGGAATTGAACTTCCTTGAATGATCTGAGAAAGCCTCCCCTCGCTCGCCCTGAGCGCTTCCTCCACCCGCTTGCGTTCGGTGATGTCGGACAACATCAAAATAACCCTGCCATCTCCTACCATAGTCGCCCTGAACTCAATCTCTCTTTCCTCTCCATCCTTACGCCGCACCCTGAATGCCGCACCAATCTCTCTCTCGAGAATATCCTTCTTCCACTGTTTAAAAACCTCTTGCCGATAGTGTTCATCCGGATAGGCCTTGTGTGCCCACTCCCCCACGCTGGGGACATCCTCCGAGGTATATCCTGTGATGTTCGTGAATTCAGTATTGATGTAGAGAGAGTGCCCCTCTTTATCCACCAAGATCACGCCGTAGGGGGCCTTGCTCAGGATCGAGAGAAAGGTCTCCCGCTCCTGTCGTAATAACTCCTCCACTCTCTTGCGCTCGGTGATGTCGTGGAATACTCCCTGCAAAAGCTTTCTGCCCTGGAGATCCAGGAGATTCGCTTTGATTTCCACTGCTCTGATGTCGCCTGTCCTGGTAACAACCTGCGTTTCAAGGATTTGCCCTTCTTTATCGGTCCGGTGTTGCTTGAATGTAAGGGAAAATGCCGCCTTATCGTCTTGTGGCGGGTGCAAAATCGTCTGCGGTTTCCCGATAAGCTCTGCCCGCTCTCTGCATACTAAAGCCGCCAGTACTTGGTTGCAATCAATGATGATTCCTGTTTCCGCATCCGCCAAGCAGATGCCGTTCAGGGATTCTTCAAACAGGGTTCTGTAGTGTTGCTCGCTTGCTTGCAGCTCATCCTCCATCAGCTGGCGCTCGGTAATTTCTCCTTGCAGCCTTTCATTGGCCGCTTTGAATTCGGCAGTGCGTTCTTTGACCAATTCTTCAAGATTCTCGCGGTGTCTTCTTAACGCCTCCTCCGCACGCCTGCGGTCGGTGATGTCGGATAACATTATAATAGTTCGCCCGTCTTCTAATACGTTCGGCCTGAACTCTATCTCCTTTACGTCCCCGTCCTTGCAAACCACATGGAATACCTTGTTAACCCCTCCTAACGCGCTATCCTCCTTCCACGCCTTAATAACCTGTTGCCGGTACGCCTTGTCCGGATAGGCCTTGTGCATGAATTCCTTGCCGGTGGGAATGTCCTCCAGCGTATACCCCGTGATCTTCGTGAATTCAGGATTAACGTAGCGGTATTCCCCATCCCTGTCGATCAACCCCGCCCCATTCAGGGCATTGTGCAAGATGGAGAAAAGAGTCTCTCTCTCCTTTTTCAACCCCTCCGCCGCACGCCTGCGCTGAGTAATGTCATGTATGATACCTTGATATTCCAAGATACGCTCATCATCTGCCCGCCGCGCCGCTCCTGTAAGCAGGCAATACACCTCTTGCCCGTCCTTCTTGCGTAACGTCACCTCAAGGTCCCGAACGACCCCCTCTTCCTTTATCTTCTTCTGGAACTCCCGTAGGTCGGCAGGATCGGCATAGAGTTGTCGGGCGTTCATATTCTTCATCTCTTCCCTGGTATAGCCAAACAGGTCCAAGGCAACTTGATTGACATCAATGAATGCGCCGTCACTGGCGGCAATATAGACGGCGTCACTGGATCTCTCGAAGAAAACTTGGTATCGCTCTTCACTTGCCAGCAGCGTTGCCTCCGCCTGCCTGCGCTCGGTGACATCCAGGAGGGAAGCCATGCTCTTGTTTGTCCCCGCGATCATGCCGATGGTCAGCACGATGTTCTTGACCGTTCCTTGTCGGTCGAGAAACCGAAATTCGAAACACCGCGGCGCCAGCATGGGATCTGACCCGCGGAGACGATGATACTCCCTCGCCCTCTTTCGATCATCCATCGCTGCAAAATCCGTCCACCTCTTTTTGCCCTCAATCTCCTCTTTTGTGTAACCGCTGAGCTTCACAAACTCCGCATTGGCCAGGG
>CAYHAB010000232.1:0-5496 GCA_964354505.1 uncultured Thermodesulfobacteriota bacterium | reverse complement strand
CGTACTAGACGAACGGGAATCCCTGATCAAAAAGACTGCCAAGGATATCGTGGATTCTCGTAAGACTATTGCTTTGACCGGTGCGGGGATTTCGGTGGAAAGCGGCATCCCCGACTTCCGCAGCGCAGGAGGTTTGTGGAGCAAATATGATCCTGAGGAATATGCCCACATCAGCGCCTTCCGGTCGAATCCGGAGAAGGTCTGGCACATGTTGAAGGAGATGATGGAATTAGTCCTGGGCGCTGAGCCCAACCCCGCCCATATTGCGTTGGCGGAACTGGAAAAGATGGGCCTTTTGAGTTCCGTCATTACACAAAATGTAGATGGCCTCCATCAACGGGGAGGGAGCAAGGAGGTCATCGAGTTCCACGGTTCCAACCGGTGGCTGGTGTGCATCGAATGTGGGGATCGCCGAGAGGCCGCTTCCCTTTCTTTCGATGTCATTCCTCCACGATGCCTCCACTGTAGCTCCATACTGAAGCCGGATGTTGTCTTCTTTGGGGAACCTATCCCCTGGGAGGCCCAAACCAGGTCCTTTGAGGAGGCGGCGACGTGTGACTTGGTTTTGGTAATCGGGACCTCGGCAGTGGTCTATCCTGCTGCGGGTATACCTACTTCAGCGAAGCAAAGCGGGGCCAAGGTAGTTGAGATCAATATGGAACCTACCCCTCTGACCGGTTACATATCCGATTATCTCATTCAAGGGTCTGCCGGCGCGATACTCCCAAAGATCGTGGGAGAGATCAGAAGGCACGTTGCCTGAGGATATCAGTCGTTACTGCGTTTGGTCTTAAAGAGACCGGGCTTCTAAGGCACTTTTTGCATTGCCAGCAGCGCGCTATGATGCTATAATATAATACAATTCCATGAAAACGGTAACATTTCAAAACCTTAACCTCCCCTAATCTATTCCCCGATCAGGAAAAAGTCGATATGCTCAGACACAGGAGCATGTTTCGTTTATAGTAAAAAACAGGGAGAAAGAAGAGGGTTATTGATTGCAGATGAACTTACATTTTGAAGACGTAGATGAAGCGAAGGCCCTTTTTGGCCCCCATAATGACCACCTGAAGGCCATAGAAAGAAATCTTGAGGTAAAGGTCCACACCAAGGGGGGGAGTGTTGTCATTGAGGGGGATGAGTTAGATGTTGAACTGACCGGCAGGTTATTAAGGGAACTTCAAAGGCTCTTGAAGCGGGGTTATCCGATCTATGTCAGCGACATCGATTTCGCTATCCGGATCCTCTCAGGGGACCGTTCGATCAATCTGGAGGATATATTTCTCGATACGGTCTATATCTCCTCTAAGAAAAAGGTTGTTACCCCCAAGAGCGTGATGCAAAAAGGATATATCGATACTATGAGGACGCATGATATGGTAATCGGCATTGGCCCTGCCGGTACGGGAAAGACCTATCTGGCCATGGCTATGGCCCTTTCTTCATTGTTGAAAAAGGAAGTGAAACGCATCGTGTTGACCCGTCCTGCGGTGGAGGCAGGAGAAAAATTGGGCTTTCTGCCCGGCGACCTCTATGAGAAGATTAATCCTTATCTGAGACCCCTCTATGACGCCCTCCATGATATGTTGGACTTCGACCAGGCGTCTAAATTAATGGAGAGGGGAATTATCGAGGTTGCTCCCTTGGCCTTCATGCGTGGCAGGACGCTGAATGATTCTTTTGTCATCTTAGATGAGGCTCAAAATACCAAGCCGGAACAGATGAAGATGTTCCTCACGAGAATGGGTTTTGGCTCCAAGGTGGTGATAACCGGTGATATCACCCAAGTTGATCTGCCTGATGGAAAGCAATCCGGCTTGATCCAGATTCAGAATGTACTCAAGAAGATTCAAGGGAT
This sequence comes from uncultured Thermodesulfobacteriota bacterium, assembly GCA_964354505.1. GTDB lineage: Bacteria > Desulfobacterota > B13-G15 > B13-G15 > RBG-16-54-18 > RBG-13-52-11. The sequence continues at coordinate 3,638 of CAYHAB010000232.1, read as the reverse complement.
AAAATTCGTTTACTTCAGTGAGAAAGATGTCGTCAGGCATCCCTTGGTTCAGGATATCATTAAGGCCTATGATGAGGCCGAGCAGCAAGGCAAATCTACGGAGCGGTGACGGACGAAATGGATAAAACCGACCAGACGAGAAAGAAAAGGGGAGGCTTCTCCCTTTTGCTATTAAGGGGAAAAATATGGGGACGGCCCTTCTGGCGCATCTTCAAGAGTCCCAATGTACAGCGATGGCTTTTGTTGATCGTTGCCTCTTTGTCTATTGCTGCCTTCCTATCTCAAACCTTGGAAGAAGCTCCCCCGCTCTATCGCGTAGGAGATGTGGCTGCGAAAGATCTGAGGGCAGATCGCGATCTCTTGGTGAAGGATAAGAGGGCTACCGAGAAAAAGATGGACGATGCGGCACGTAAAGTCCTCCCCGTTTATGATCATGCGCCTTCTATGCTCCCGGAGATTGAAGACATTATAGATTCCGCTTTCTCGGTGGTGAGGAAACGTAGCGCTGAGGAAATGCAAAAGGATGAAGTGGAGCACATTCTGGGTTTTGACCTTACCCGCCAGGAATTTCAGGCATTAAAGGCCCATCGCTTCAATGAAAAGCTCATAAAGCGTGTAGAAGATCTCACTGCCCCTATAATAAAGCAAGGTATTGTGAGTGATAAGGAGTTCCTCTTGCAGGAAGAAGGGATTGTGGTGAGAAATATTGCAACAGGAGAGGAGGTGACGAACAGGGATCTCGGTTCCCTCCTCGATTACCAAGAGGCCAAAAAGACCGTTAAAAAGACCCTTGAAGATCTTCAGGTTAAAGACATCCCTAACGATCTTAAGGGGGTGATGGTGAAGATCATCAATAATCTCATCTCGCCCAATCTCATCTACAATAGGCAGGAGACCAACAGGAGGAAGGAGATGGAGCGCACGCAGGTAAAACCTGTCTTCTTCCCGATTGAGAAGGGCGAGATCCTGCTAAGAAAAGGGGAAAGGGTGACAGAGGAGAATCTTCTCAAACTCGACGCCCTCCGAGAAGAGAGGAGCAAGGGTGGAACCTTAATAATAATCGTAGGATTTGTCTTTTTAACAGGTTTTTTTGTTGCTTCCTTTTATCTCTTTTCCACAAAGAATATCAGGAAGGTTGCACCCACCAATAAAGACATACTCTTTTTTATCATCGTATTAGTCTCCTCTTTGGGGATGGCGAGGATGTCAGTCGTTATCGCCGAGGGCCTTGCCGATGCCTTCCCAGGGATTCCCCTCAACTCTTATTATTACTTCTTCCCGGTGGCTGCCGGCGCTATGTTGATCAGGATAGTCCTCAATTCAGAAATAGCCCTGGTCTATTCCATCTTTGTCAGCCTCCTGACGGGCCTCCTTTTGGGGGAAGGGATCTTTCTTCCCATCGTCTATCTCATTGGAAGTATTGTAGGGGCCCACAGTGTGGCCCGCTGCGATCAGAGATCTCAGCTGATTAAGGGGGGTCTTCTTGTAGGATTGACAAACCTTCTGCTCATCTCCTTTCAGGGAATGAGCACCGCAAGGCTCTTTGAAGGGGATATCCTGTCTGGTCTCTTGATGGGCTTGGCAGGGGGGGCTGTTGCCGGGATAATCGTGGTGGGAATAACCCCGGTAGCGGAATCGCTATTCGGTTATACGACGGACATCAAGCTATTAGAGTTGGCAAATTTGGATCAGCCGCTTTTAAAGGAGATGCTCATGAAGGCCCCGGGAACCTATCACCACAGTATGATCGTCGGAAACTTAGCTGAGACAGGGGCCAGGGCTATCACTGTCAACCCGCTGCTCGCGAGGGTGAGCGCCTACTATCATGACATCGGCAAGATCAAGAAACCGCAATACTTCATTGAGAACCAGATGACGGGAAACAACCGGCACGACAAGCTCACTCCGAGTATGAGCAGTTTAATCCTCGTTTCCCATGTGAAGGATGGAATAGAGCTGGCAAAAAGGCACAAGTTGGGGAGCAAGATCATTGATATCATCAGGCAACACCACGGCACGAGACTCATTAACTATTTTTATCAAAAGGCCAAGGAACAGGGGGCTTCTGGGGTTCAAGAGGTGGACGAGAGAGACTTCAGATATCTCGGCCCCAAGCCGCAAACCAAAGAGGCAGGGCTCGTGATTTTAGCCGATGCCGTGGAGGCCGCCTCGCGCACCTTGGATGATCCCACCCCTGCCCGCATCCAAGGGCTGGGCCAGAAGATCATTAACGATATCTTCATCGATGGGCAGCTCGAAGAGTGTGAGTTAACCTTGAAAGATCTCAACGCGATTGCCAGGAGCTTTAATATCGTCCTCAATGCCATTCATCACCAGCGCATAGAATATCCAGAGTCTCAGTCAGAAGGGGAGCGGCAGGCGAATGGAGGTAGCAGTCCAAAGTCGACAAAAGAGGCGAAGGGTAAGGCCAGGAAAAGCAAAGAAAATGGCCGAAATGATATTAAGCGACTTGGGGTGTCACGGGAGTGAACTGAGTCTCCTCCTGGTCGACGATGAGGAGATCACTCAACTCAATCGCCAATACCTCTCCCGCAATCACCCCACAAATGTCCTCGCCTTCTCTATGCGGGAAGGAGAAGATAACCATCTGCACCCTGCTCTCTTAGGCGACGTGGTCATATCGACGGAGACGGCCCAGCGGGAGGCCCGCCAAAGGAGTGTGACCTTCGAGGAAGAAATAGCCTTGCTCCTCGTCCATGGGATACTCCACCTCCTGGGCTATGACCATGAGACGACTCCCGAGGAAGCTGCTACAATGGCGGCCAAGGAGCAGGAGGTTCTGACTCATTTAGGATTAGCAAATGCTGGGCTAAAAGGGGGATAGCCTCTCACTACACGTTACAGAGAGAGATACGAATTACCGACAATAAGACGGGGGTAGATTATATGCGTCACCTAAAGCTACCATGCTAAAACTGACGCGTCCCTGACTTTTCAACGTCTCTCAGTTCTTTCTAACCCGCGAAAATCATGGCAGTAGAATATGGAGTAACCATTCATAAGTTCCTTTCCCGCATAGATCTTCACTGTCTTTATCTCTTTTACCCGACCAAAGGCCCTTGCAAATATATCAGGCGGGCGGCGGTCCAGCTTGGTAATATAGAGTGCATTATAGCCTATTTTATCACCAAACCCCTCCCATAGATCATATTGACTTTCAATACTGCCAGACAGGTTCAAGGTATATACCGTGGGATGACCTTTTACATAGAAGGCAAGTTCGCTGATATACTGTCTTTTATAGCTGATGATGAAGGTTTTTTCTTTGCCCACCTCATCGAGGAGCTTTGTGACCTCCGCACCCAATTCCCGCCACCCCGTTAAATTACTGGTGGGGAGTTTGTTGGGTGGGATATTAGCCCCAAGGCGTACAGCCACGGTCCTGACCGCATCCAGGTTAAAGGTTAAGAAAGAGATGACCGCCCCCAAAATCAACGCCGATGCTAAGATCCATTTTTTGGTTTTTTCATGCCAGCGTTCTTCCCACACTACTGCCACGGCCAAGATAAAGGCTGTGAAGTAAGCGGGGGCAGCCCAATTCACATAGCAAACTGAAAAGAGACTCAAGATCAGGAAGAAACCTAAGAGAGGCATGGCGTGACAAAAGAGAAAGAGAT
>CAYHAB010000231.1:0-3889 GCA_964354505.1 uncultured Thermodesulfobacteriota bacterium | reverse complement strand
GAGGATATCCGACGCTGGAACAACCTCCAGGGGAACGTCATACGCCCCAAGGATGAGCTCTTATTGAAGATTAGCAAGAAGGGCTGACCGCAAGAGGTCAGATATCCGTCTTTAAAGAAAGTTCCTTTAACTGTTGCGGGTCTACGGCGGACGGCGAACCGGTCAGGGGGCAGGTGGCCTTCTGAGTCTTGGGGAAGGCGATCACCTCCCTGATGGAATCGGCGCCGCACAACAGCATCACCAGCCTATCAAAGCCGAAGGCAATTCCTCCATGCGGAGGGGCGCCGTAATCGAGGGCCTCCAGGAGAAAACCGAACTTGGCCTCAGCCTCCTCCTTGCCGATACCCAAGATCTCAAAGAGCTGCCTCTGTATGTCCGTCCGATGGTTTCTGATGCTCCCCCCTCCGATCTCCGAGCCGTTGAGGACGATATCATAGGCCTTAGCCCTGACCTTGAGGGGGGCATCTTTGAGTCTCGCCACATCCTCATCCCGCGGCGCGGTGAAGGGGTGGTGCATGGCTACATATCTTTTCTGCTCCTTGTCGTATTCCAGCAAGGGGAAATCAACCACCCAAAGGAAGTGATAGGCCCCCTCCTTGATCAATCCGCCTTCCCGGGCCAGGTGGAGGCGCAACTGGCCCAAGACCTCATGCGCCATCTTGGCCTTATCGGCGACAAAAAGGAGGAGGTCGCCGGGTTTTGCGTCCATAGTGGCGGTTATCTCCCGCAGGTCTTCCGGGCGGAAGAATTTGACTATGGGTGACTGGTACCCCCCGGCCTCTACCTTGAGCCAGGCCAACCCACCTGCTCCATAGGACTGGGCCGCCCCGATCAGCTCCTCGATCTCCTTGCGTGAGCGTCCCCCACCCCCCTTAAGGTTGATCCCCTTGACGATTCCCCCTTCTGCTATCGCTTGGGTAAAAACCTGAAAATCCGATTTTGCGACCACATCGGTCACGTCAACCAGCTCCATCCCAAAGCGCAGGTCAGGGCGGTCTGAGCCGTATCTCGCCATCGCCTCCTGATAGCTCATCCTGGGGAAGGGTCTGGTGAGTTTGACCCCCATGATTTCACCAAAGACGGCCTCCAGCATCCCCTCCATGCACTCCTGAATGTCCTCCGGACCGACAAAGGACATCTCCGCATCAATCTGGGTGAACTCCGGCTGGCGATCGGCCCGCAGGTCTTCGTCGCGAAAGCACTTGACGATCTGAAAATAGCGGTCGAAGCCGGAGATCATCAAGAGTTGCTTAAAGAGTTGCGGGGACTGGGGGAGGGCATAGAAGCTGCCCGGATTCATCCGGCTGGGGACAAGGTAGTCCCTGGCCCCCTCGGGGGTGCTGCGGGTGAGGAAGGGGGTTTCGATCTCCACAAAGCCCTGGGAGGAAAGATAGTTCCTCACAACCCGAGCCGCACGGTGTCTCAGGAGCAGGTTCGCCTGCATCCGCCCCCTGCGGAGATCCAGATACCGGTATTTGAGCCTGACGTTCTCCGCCACCTCGGCCTCGTCCTCGATGGGGAAATAGGGCGTCCTGGATTCGTTGAGGATCTTTAACGCATGAACCGCCACCTCTATCTCCCCTGTGGCTATGCGAGGGTTTTCCATATCCTTCGGCCGCGCCTCCACCGTTCCCTGGACCGCGATGACGTACTCGCTCCGCAGGGCGTGGGCCTTTTCATGGACCTGGGGGGCTATCTCGGGATTAAAGACCACCTGGGACACCCCATACCTGTCCCTCAGATCCACAAAGATCAACCCGCCGTGATCCCTCCGGGTTTGAATCCAGCCCATGAGGACGACCCCGGCACCGACGTTTTCTCTTCTTAAATCACCACAGGTATGAGTGCGCCGCCAATCACCCAACAAGTCCACCATCACCCCTCCGTTAACGCCGCATTAAATCTCCCCGCCCTTCCGCGCGGAGGATCGTCGTTTGATTTTATCATTGCCTCCTCCCCTGCTGGTGCTTCCGCCGTCATCGCGGCGGGATTGGGGAAAGAGCGCCTTTCCTCACTTCCCCTCAAGGCAAGGGTTCTCTTCCAGTTCCGCGGAGATCATCGCCTTGATCATCTCCGGCGCCTCCGTAAGGTCTACCACGATGACCTCACCGGATCTCCGCACCTTTATCTCCACCTTTCCCTGCTTCAGGTTCTTATCCCCCACTGTCAGGCGCAGGGGGATGCCGATCATGTCGGCGTCTTTAAATTTCACCCCTGGCCGCTCATCCCTGTCATCCAGGAGCACCTCCGCCCCTTCTTCGGTGAGGCGCCGGTAGAGGTCTTCTGCCGCTCCCATGATCAGCGCATCTTTGTTATTGACGGGTAAGATGAGGACCTGAAAGGGTGCAATGGCAAGGGGAAAGATGATGCCTTCCTCATCGTGGTTCTGTTCAATGGCAGCCGCCGCTGTCCGTCCCACACCGATGCCGTAACACCCCATGACCAGGTTCCGCTCCACCCCCTCGGGGTCAAGATAGGTGGCCCCCAAGGACGCGGTGTATTTGGTCCCCAACTTAAAGATGTGCCCTACCTCGACCCCCCGGAAGATCTGCAACCTCCCCGGACACCGCGGGCAGGGGTCCCCCTCCTGCGCCTGACGGATGTCCGCAAACTCCTGCACCTGAAAATCACGCCCCGGGTTGACATTGACCAGGTGGGCATCGAGTTCATTGGCGCCAATCACTGCGTTCCTCATCCCCTCCAGGGCGTAGTCGGCGATGATCTTAAGATCGAGCCCCTTCGGCCCGACGAATCCTACAGGCGCGTGGGTGACGTCGGCGACTACCTGATCCCCGGCTATCGCGAGCTGCATCACCCCCAGGTGCCGGTGTAACTTCGCCTCATTGATCTCATGATCACCCCTGACCAGTACGGCCACCGGTCCTTTCTCCGTCTCAAAGATAATGGTCTTCACCAACCGCTGCGGAGGGATGCCGAGAAATGCAGTCACCTCCTCCACGCTCCTTAGCCCAGGGGTCTGTACCTTCTCCAGTTTTTTCATCCCCTCTTCAGCTGCTTCGGCGACCCGGGCCACCTCGGCCCGCTGGAGGTTGGCTGCATACGCGCACGCTTCACAGCTTACGATGACATCTTCCCCTGAGTCGGCGAGGACCATAAACTCGTGAGAGAACCTCCCACCGATGAGGCCGCTATCCGCCTCCACCGCCTTAAACCGCAGTCCACAGCGCGCAAATATCCTCGTATAGGCATCGTACATCTTCTCGTAGGTTTTCTCCGCCCCCGCTTCATCGGCATCAAAGCTATAGGCGTCCTTCATGACAAACTCCCGGGCGCGCATCACACCGAACCGCGGCCTCACCTCATCCCTGAACTTGACCTGGATCTGGTAGAGGTTGATGGGAAGCTGGCGATACGATCGGATCTCGCGGCGGGCAAGATCGGTGATCACCTCCTTGTGGGTAGGGCCGAAGCAATAGTCCCGGTCGTGTCTGTCCTTCATCCTGAGCAGTTCCTTGCCGTATTGGTCCCAGCGGCCGCTCTCCTTCCAGAGATCAGCCGGCAGGACGCACGGCATCACCACCTCCTGCGCCCCTGCCCTATTCATCTCCTCCCTGATAATCCGCTCCACCTTCTGCATGACCCGCACCCCCAGGGGGAGCAGTGTATAGATCCCCGCGGCGAGCTTTCTGATCATACCGGCGCGCAGCATCAGCTTATGGCTCACCACCTCCGCATCTGCCGGTTCTTCTCTCAAGGTAGGCACGAGCAACTGTGAAAGCCGCATTTTTTATCCTTATCGAAACAGTACCATAACAATAAACCGATTCCCCCGTGGGTGACTTGCATTCTATAGGCTAAGCCGCTTTTCTGTCAACAAGCAGCCGCTTCCCTCCTCAACCTTCAACAAAAAGAGGAGATGGCCGATCAT
>CAYHAB010000230.1:0-4703 GCA_964354505.1 uncultured Thermodesulfobacteriota bacterium | reverse complement strand
TTGAAGCCGCAATGAGAAATAGGTTGGGGCGATCTAAACTGCTGCTAGAAAAAGATTCTGGCTTTCCCTGATGACTACCCTCTGTATGATCGCTGTTTTTCACATGGCCCCTGGAAGGTTAAAAGTTGAGCATTGTGCTCGCATATAAGGAATACTAATTTACCTTAAGGCTTTTCATTGTTAGCCTGCCTTGTTGTTTGTTTCAGCTCAATATGATTCGATCCACATTTCAATGGCCTGGGGGTAGATCCTCCAGGGGGGCAAGATTGAGCGTCTCAACATCCTCTCACACTCCTGTAGGGTAAAAGAGGCCTTGAGCGAATCCCACAGTCCGTCTCGCGCCCTCTCTTCCCTGATCAAGATGCGCCACATGAGGTTAAAAAGGACGGCTAAGGATTTCGGGGCATCCCGACGAAAGTCCATGATAATAAACTTCCCTCCCTTTTTCAAGACGCGGGCGACCTCGTTGAAGAATGGCAGAGGATCTTCCAGGTGGTGCAGGGTGTTCAAACAAATCACCAGATCTACTGTTCCATCCTTCAGCGGCAGGGCATAGGCAGAGCTCACCTGAACGTGTATCCGATCTTCCAAGCCGATCTCAAGGGCATTTGTTTTGGCTACCTGGGCCATGGCCGGAGAGAGGTCGATGGCCACAAATTCCATTTCCGGCAGGGCCCTGGCGATCTCCAGGGGAAATATTCCCGGGCCTGTCCCTACATCCAGGGCGATTCCTCTCTCTATTTCCAGGGCCCTAATCCTGGAAAGGACCCTCTTGATCGGATATCGCATGTATTTTTTTGCCATGCGGCTGTAATACTCCGTCAAGGACGCATCTTCGAGGGGACTGTGTTCAGGTATCCTCTCTTGTGTGATCATAGTTTTCCTTGTGCCAAGACCAATATCCCCCGGGCCACTATTTCCCCCTCTGACTCAGCTTTTACCCTTACCTTGGCCATATCGCCGAAGCTGAATTCCACTTCAGCAAAGAGGGTGAGTTGGACCCCGGGCCTGATGATCTTGGTAAATTGCATTTCTTCTACCTTTACTAAGATTCCCATACCTTCTTCTTTTGCGCTCATCATGGCGATCCCGCCGGTCTGGGCCAGGGCCTCCACGATGAGGGCTTCAGGCATGCAAGGGTTTTGGGGAAAATGGCCTTCAAGGAAGAAGTCGTCAAGGCTGATTGCCTTTACTGCTACGGCCCTGCGTCCCGGTTCCAGTTTCATTAACCGGTCGATTATCAGGAAAGGGTAGCGGTGGGGCAGGGTCTTTTCCATCGTTCTCACCTACCCTTCACCATCGACCATATATCCAGTGCCCCCATTGTTAAACCCAGGGTCAGGGAGATGCCCAGCATGGATCCCAACAGTAACAGGATCGTTCCCCTCACCCTGTTTTTGCCCAGGAGGTAGGTAAGCATGGTAGCCGAAAGGATCCCAAACCCCCTGATGGGAAGGGCGCACAGCAGGACGATCCCCACGTCCCCCCACGAGGAGACCCTCTGTACGAATTTCCTCTGCTGCCAGGCCTCCGAGGCCAGTTTCACCCTCGTCCCCACCCATCGCAGGAAGGGGATGCGGGAGGATCTCTCCAATATGAAACCGTATACCGGTATCTGGAGGTAGTCGTACCCCCAAGCCAGGGGGAGATAGAGGTGGAGGGGGAGGTGGTTGATGATGGCGAAGACCACGGAAGCGGTCCTCCCGATGGTAAAGTGCAGGAGGGTGAAGATTGCAAAGACATGCTCCGGAGACTCAAGAAACTCCATCGGTCCTCCCGAAGAGGATGGTAATATACGTGCCATCCAAAGAGATCCCCGTATGCGCTATGGTTCTAACCGAGACTTGCAGCGCCTCTCTGACGACCCTCAGACCGCAGTGGGGATCGGGATATTTATAATTGATGGTCGGAGGGATGACCCCACGTTCCAAAATAAGGAGATCCGCCGCCATTCTCATCCCCCCCGAAGCTATTCCTTCTCCTACCATCGACTTGAAGGAACTGAGGGGGATATCCAGATATCGGTCCGACAGGGCAAGGCTGAGCCCCTTGGCCTCTACGGCATCCAGTTCGGGGGAGGAATTTCCGGCGCCATCGATGAAATCGATTGTTTTCATTTCCCCTCTCTTCAAGGCACCTGATATAGAGCGCGCCGCTTTTTCTCCCGGATCTGTTGCCCCACCGGCGGCGGCAAAGCCGTGGATTTTGCCGTATATCCGCGCCCTTCTCCTGAGGGCATCTTCCTCCCGCTCTAGGATCATAATCCCGGCCCCTTCTCCAGGGATAAATCCATTTCTCTTGAGGTCATAAGGGGCACTCCGCTCCCCGTCACCTGCATCCCATGCCGTCAGCCGCAGTTCATTCCATCCCCGGCATAGGATAGGGCTCAGTTCGTCCACCCCACCTGTTATCATGACATCGGCCTTGTGGGCGAACAATTGTTGACAACTGAAGAGCAGCGACGACTCTGCCGTGCAGAAGGATTGGACCACGGTGCTGTTAGGTCCCTTTATCCCCAGCTCGATGGAGGTGTTGCTGGCTGCTGCATTGGGAACGGTATTGGGGAAGAGGATGGGATTGAGGTCTGCGGGGCCTCTCAACACCTGCCCCCGGTGGAAGGCCTCGGAATTGGCCACGCCACAGAAGCCGGAGCCGATGATGATTCCCGTCCTCTCTGCGGGGATATCCGCCCCGATGGCGAGGCCGGCGTCCTCCAGGGCCATCTTGGAGGCGGCGATGGCGAATTGACTGGCCCGATCCAATCTCCTGATCTTCATAGGGGTGATAAAGGCCTTGTGATCAAACCCCTTCACCAGGGCACCTTTCTTCGATCGGAAGGGTGCCGTATCAAAGGCGGTAATCTCCTCGATTCCGTCTCGTCCCTCAATCAAGCCCTTCCAGAACTCTTCTTTTCCGGTGCCCACGGGACTGACTATCCCTAACCCTGTGATCGCCACCGCTCCCATACGATCTAGGAATCCTCCTTCCCGAGGATCAAGGTGGTGCAGTTGCCCCCGAAGGCGAAGGAGTTGGACAGGACAATCTTCACCTCACCCTCTCTGGCCCGGGGGACATAATCGAGATCACAGACCCCATCCCCTCCCTCAAATCCGGCAGTTGGGGGAATGAGATGGTGGTGAATGGCCAACAACGAGGTTACTACCTCCAACCCCCCTGCTGCCCCCAGGCAGTGTCCGATCATCGACTTGGTGGAGCTGATGGGGAGCTGATATGCATATTCCCCCCATACCTCCTTGATGGCCCGGGTCTCCACCTGGTCGTTGAGGATGGTCCCGGTGCCATGGGCATTGATATAGTCTACCTCCCGTGGCTTGATTCCGGCATCCTCGAGGGCCTCTCTCATGATCCTCGCTTCCTCTTTTCCTGTCTCCTCCGGCGCGGTGATATGAAACGCCTCGCCACCAAGGGAGTAGCCGAGGAGTTCCCCATATATCTTCGCTCCCCTGTCCATGGCCCTTTCTTTCTTCTCCAGGATCAGCACGGCCGCGCCCTCACCCAAGGAGAGCCCCTCCCGCCGGGCGTCAAAGGGGCGGCATGGAAGGGGGTCCATGATCTTCAAGGAGCAGAAGCCACCGAAGGTAAGCTCACTGAGGGCCTCCCCGCCGCCGCAGACCATTATATCGGCTTCACCCCAGCAGATGAGATCCGCAGCATAGGCGATGGAGGTAGCAGAAGAGCTGCAGGCGGTAGTGATGGTGGTCCTCAACCCCTGAAGATGGTATCTTTCCGCCAATCGATCGGTGGCATAACTGGGGACAAAGGGGAGGAGGAGCGAAGGCCTCGGCCTGCTCCCATCAAGAAGTTGCCGGTGGTACACCTCTGCGGAGAGCATGCCCCCTGCCCCGACCCCAAGGCATACCCCGATATGTTCCCTCTCTGCCGGATTAGGCCTCAGCTCGGCATTATCAAGGGCCTCTTGGGCAGCGATCAGCACTAATTGATCGGCCCGTGATAGGCGACGCAACTCCTTTTTGTCGAAAAAATTCAGGGGGTCATATCCCTCAATCTGGGCCGCTACCTGCGAGGGATACCCGGAGCAATCGAAGAGGGTGATCTCCTTGATTCCCCGTTTCCCACCCCACAAGGAGGCGAGAAACTCACCTACATTACCCCCGGTGGCGCAGATGATTCCCATACCGGTGATGACAACCTTCTTTTTATCTCCCATTTCCCTTCCTCTGGTCAATCAGGTCTAGGAAGGCCTCCAGGCGAGTCTTGATCCCTTCCACCGTGGTGTGTTCATCGAAGGTAAGGGTCATGAATGGTATGTTTCCCTTTTTATTCGCGCCCACAGTCCTCTTGAGAAACTCCTGCATCAGGGCGTCGATGCCACACTTAAAGGAAGTGACAAAGACGATCCCATCGGCAATCCCCTGCTCGGCGAAGTAGAGGATGCTCCCCACAATCTCTCGCGAGGTCTCCCAGTAGATCTCCTTGGAGAGAGGGGAAACCCGCCGCTCCCTCTCGTGAAAGGGTATGGTGTGTGAAGTTACTATCTTTATCCCAGATCCCTTGGCCAGGGTAAGGAGATCTTTGTTGATGAAGGGGTCAAAGAGATTGTAGGATCGGCCGATAAAGGCGACCGTATACCGACGATCATGTACGGTGTCTGGGGGGCACGGAGTTTCAAGCTCAAAGAGCTCCTCCATCCCCAGGTTGTTTATCCTGTCCAGCAGTTCTTT
>CAYHAB010000229.1:0-9597 GCA_964354505.1 uncultured Thermodesulfobacteriota bacterium | reverse complement strand
TCACGCTGCGCGACACCTGGGCCAGGATCATGGACAAGGAACAGCAATAAGAGACAACTGAAAGATAAAAAAATAAAAAAGCAACGGGGGTTAACTCTTCTCGAGCTCACCCCCTCATTTTTGTTGGTTGTGCGTTCCGAGCGCCTTGTAGATGAGATCGATCAATGTCCTATTCTGCTTAATCATCGCTCTATCCTATGAAAATCGGCTGCAAGGGTCAATTGGGCCTTGGTCCCGTATACTTGTTCGCAGAAGCGAGCCGAAGAAAGACTTACGACGCTTTTCATTAGTCGGAATCACCGCGGTCGCAACATCTTCTTTGCCCCTGCTTCAGCAAGAAAGCTGTTCACTGTAGTCCGCCCGCTATGAGATTTTTCTCATAGCGGGCGGATCAGTAATGTTGATAGTACCAACAGCTATCTGTGTTGAATAAGGTTCCCTTTTCTCTTGCCGCTTTCCCTAAACATCAACTCAATTATTATTTCTGTGCCTTTTCCCAGGTCTTGTCGGGATCGTACTTCTTCATGGATGCTGCAATCTTCGCTGTTTCTGTGCCTAGATCTTTCTCGTAGACCACACCATCATGGTTGACGATGAAGGTCATGACTCCAGAAGCCCCATATTCAGCGGGATAGGCCACCAGGGCGAATCCACCGATCATCTTGCCTTTCACCACATACTCATGTGCTCCCCCTGCTGCGTTCTTCCCCTGGGCCTTCAGGATCCTGTAGTAGTATCCATAATAGGGTTGCGGCTTCTCACCCGCTTTCCCCACAGCATATCCCTCTTTCGTAGCTTTGGCAGCAAAGGAACCTAGTGGGCTCGGTTCCTCGCCCTCACGTGTCTTCCAGTAGAGACCATCTTTCTTCCCCTCTGCGCTCACAAACTTCTGCGCGTAATCATTTAACCCATTGCCATCCCTATCCTGAAGCGCATACTCACGCTGGGCATCGACATAGGCGAGGCACACCTGGGTAGTATTCAGTTCGTTTCTTCCTACCCGTCGGTTGAGAAGCTCTTCTTTTCCCGCCTTTGTATCATAGCGCCAGCTTTCATCAACCTTCACAATGGGTATGGGGAAAGGCCATTCATTGTGGCCGATTATAAGGGTTCGTTTGTTATCTGTTTCTTTCACCAGTTTATGCTTTTCGTCATAAGCCGCTACAAATCGCTCTCGCCCTGTCTTGTCGGCAACCGCATCGCCCGAGGAAATGAGCTCTTTCCCCTCGGGACCGAAGATTGCTGACAGCGTCGTAACGTTATTTGCCTTCACAGCCTCCACCATACTCTTTACTGCCTCTTCCGGGCTCCTGAATGTCTGCTGTTGCTGTGCATCTGCCTTCTGATAAGAGCCGAAAAGGGTCAACGCCGCCATGAGTATGGTCATGAGACACCAGAGGCCCTTGGACCTTTTGTTTTTGACTAGTATGTTCAGAGTCATCTCTTTATCCTCCTTGTTTTAAGCTCATGCAAATCCTCTCTGTCTACCGTATCTACCGCCTGCCACCGCCGCCACGGCTACCGCCGCCGGAGGAACCGCTACCGCGGCTCCCGCCCCCTGAGCCCATACTCTGTCGACTCGCACTGCCGCGGGCGCTCTGTTGCTTCACCTCGCTGCCTCGTTGACCTCCTCCAAAAGCGCTCTCACCTCCACCCCGTTGAGACCCTCCTCGATCCTGAACCTGGCTACCGCGGTCAAGGCTTCCTTGGCTCGCACCTCCTCGTGATAAATCCTGGCTGCCCTGCTCGGCACGTCCACGGTAGGATTCTCTCGCCTTGGCAGCCTCGGAGGAAGTCCCCCTGTTGTACTTCTGCGCGGTCCCCTGATCCCGGTAGGATACGCCCGCGCGGTGGCTGGGATCGTGCTGCCACGTGCCTTTGCCGCCGGAACCAGCCGGAAGTTGCTTAGCATAATTATTTCGGTTAATGTTGTTATTAATGTTAATGTTCTGGTTAGTATTATAATTCACACTCCCGCCGTGCCAGTCAGCGTGCCCCCAGGCATAACCCCAGGCTGCGCCTATCGCGACACCAGCGGCAAAACCGTACCTAGGCGGATAGACATAGGAGGGGGGATAGTAATAGTAGGGACGATACGCCGGCCACCACCAGGTGCCGTACACCACATCCGGATTGTAGGCAGGGACATAGACCACCTCGGGGTTTGCCGCTTCGATGATAATGGTCTTTTCTTCGACGATAACCTTTTGCTCCTTGGTGCTCTGTAAGTTCCCCTGCGCCTGCGCCTTGGCCCGCAGATTCTGGACCGTATTCATCACGTCCTTTTGCTGCGCCAGGAAGGCGTCACCCAGCTTCTTTGTCCATTCCAGCTTCTCGCTCATCTTGGCCAATAAATCCGGGAAGTTCACCAAGGACTTGACGCTCGGATCCCATCCCTGCTTCTCCAGGGCAGCAGTCAGGGCATCTCCTTTGAGATCCTTATGCTGTTTCACCCAGCGATCGGCCTCCACAATCTCCAAGGGATACGTAGAGGCCATCAATATCTGGGAAAGGAGGGCGTCCGGAAAGAGTGCTATGGGTGCCAGCATCTGGTCCAGTTCAAACTGCTTGAACTTGAAAGTTGTTGCCCCCTCGGTCCCTTGGGTGCCCTGCGCAATTGCCCAAGGCGGTAATGCCATGAGAAAAACAAGAAACAAGGTTAACGTCAACGTTACTATTTTTTTTCTCTTCATAGGACCTCCTTTATTCTTTATTTCTGGGACCCCGCTGATGCAATTTTCCGGGGCTAGCCCAGTTTATCTCTGACGTATTCCTTTGTCCTCTGAACTATGGACTTTTCTTGTACCTTTCCGTGCCCTACCCACTACCCCGCAGGGATGGTGATGATCGGGGCGCCCTCCTTGCCTACCGTCTCGGTGAGGGAAAAGACGAATATCAAAAACGAAAAGAGCGACTTCGACCGCAGGTCCCGGTCGTCGATCCAGAACCAGTGGTTTCGATAAGGGACCGAAACAAATGTGTCGCTGGGCTTGTCCGGTGAACTATGGATCCTTATAAGCGGGGAAACGGCGGCACCCTGCACCGTCTCCTCGGCCATGGTCGGATTCACCCTCTTCTCCTCCACATGCACGGCCGGCACCTCAATATATGACGCCAGATCGATGATGATCTCGAGCATTGACCGGCTCAAAATGGCGATCTCCTTGTTATCTTTTGCTATCGAACCATAGACGACCTTGAATTCACGAGCCGTCTGGTCAAGCCTCAGTGTTCTCCGGACAAAAAGGCTGTCCTCCTCAAGGGCACGGTCGAGTTTGCCCCGGAAGACCATGACCATACCTTCCGCATCACCGGTCTTTTGTACCCTAAAATCGATGGCGCCGGAGTTCTGGATTTTTCGCAGCCGCTCCATCAGCGGGTAGAACTCGGGATCAGCAGGGCGCGCCCGCGCCGCGCCTCCGTATCGGTTCCTTATGCCGTTTATGGAGCTTGCACAAACCCGAAAAAGGAGGTCGATAGGATAACCTGCCTCGATGAGGGCCAGTAAAGCAGGCGGCGGGATCGGCCTGAGCAGGCTCCGGGTGAACTTCTCGCCGCTGAGGGGCATATAGGTGATGGTGGGACGATCGGCCAACGCGCCGGAGACGCCAAAGGCCCCGAAGGTGTCACCTCGTTCCTTCGGCGCGATCTGCCCGGAGAGGCTGGCGCCTTTTTCCAGCGTGTAGCCACTGATAATCGACGCGACGTCGAGGAAGATGGGCGTGTCGCCGTACCGCAACTTTACCGTGTTGATGAGCATCTGGCTCTTCCAAGAGTCGGAAAGGGCAGTGAGGTAATCAAACCGGTCACGGGTGACGGTCCCTGGACCGATGCTTGCACAGCCACTTACGAACAACATCGCCGGTAAGCAAAAAAGGATTAGTATCTTCCATGCTTCTTTCATGGTCCCTTTGCTCGGAGTAAACTGCCCAATCGATTTCAGAAAATTCCCCGGCCGCCGATACCCCTCGCACGAAATGGAGCTGGGTGATGAACAAGGGCAGCCAGCGAATCCTGTGGACCAGAACAATCTCATCTCAGATCACTCAACAACCTCTGAAATTCCTCGGACTGGGTAAGGATGCGGTGTGCGGCGTCCCGCAGCTTGTCCACCTCCTCATCGGATAACTTAAAAGAGGTGGGTAGCCTTTTAAAATACCGCCGCTCCGCTTCATCCTTCAACGCGTCAAACTTGACCTCTACCACATAAAACTTTATGTCACCGCAGGAGCCAGACGCTGTTGAAACCGCCCCGCCCTTACACCTCTCAGTCCTTATCTCCGCTGCCCATGATGTAACGCTCTCCTTCAAGAGGGCCAGGGTTTCCTCGTTGTAGCGTTCGATTGCTATCGTGGAGTTGGATGAAAGCATGGCCCCAAAAGGAGGGATTTGCTCGATTCTGTCCCACTTGGTATCCGGCTCTTTCTCAGCATTGACGACAATCAAGACGACCTTGCGGATCTTTTCCCTCGGAGTCCCTTTGATCGCTTTCCAGACGCTTCCTCTCAAGATAACTCGATCGAGAATTGCCCTCAGCCCGAGATTGTCAGCCACGCCTCCATCGACGAGATGGATATAGGGCTTCTTTTCGGAGTCTAAATAAACCGCGATGTTATTGGCCAGGTAAAACTGACGCTCCGAGATGGTACGGTCTTTCTGCATTTCTGTAAATCCCTCCGGCACCGTGTAGCCGCAGGTCCCGGCATAGTTCCGCAGGGTGACCGGACTCAAGAGCATCGGAACTGCCGAGGAGGCGGCGGCAGCCCTTGCCACCGGAAAACGGGAAAGATCCGAGCAGATGATATCAAACGTATCCTGGGTAAATCCTATCCGTGTCCCGTGGGTCATGTCCGTGGCATTCATGACGATAAGGGGTCCTGTTCTGGCTGCCATGTCGCCGAATGTGCCTTTTTCGAATATGTGCTTGTCATAATATTGGGCGGCGAGGTCGCTGCGATCAAAGTAACCCGAAAATAGTTTGATCCAGTCGATGGGATTGAATAATGTCCTGGCGGCAAGCGCGCCCTGGATATTCTTTTTCAGAAACTTGCCTTCGAAATCCTGGAAGATGCGGTCTCCAAAGAGGCCATAATATCCTGCCGTGAAACTTCCACCGGATACGCTCGATATCCCATCCACCTCATCCAGAAGGCGGCGTTTCTTGCCGTCGATGGTAACTTCTGTAATCTTCAGCTTTTCAAGCACTCCGTAGGATAAGGCAGCTGCCCGCGTTCCGCCGCCAGAGAAGGTGAGATAGAGAAGCATATTGTCTGAATTTTCGGGGGGTTTTAGTTGGGCAATTCGGTAACCGGCGTCAGGGCGATATTCCTTGATCGGTTGGTTGACAGGATAGTGCACGCAACCCGCCAGTACCATCGAAGCGAAGAAGAAACCAGTACCTAGGAAACAAATAATCCTTTTCATAACCTTGCTCCTCCTTGGTGCTTGTTCAAAATACCGCGGACCTCTCCTTATGCCCGACGAGAGAAACGTCTCATTGCCTTACCAGGCATCAAAATACCATCTGAAGCCGGACGCCGAGGACAACCGCTGTGCCTATGCTCTCGCGGGTAGCGAGGATCTCTTTCTGAGCCGGCCAGATGACCTGCAGGTCGGGCGTTATCTGCAGCCACGGCGTTATGGCAACATTGTAGAAGACCTCGAGCCCCTGCTCATCCCTCAAAAACTCCCTGGTTGCCAAGGGACCGGTAAACTGTGGTTGACCGACATCAATATAATAGTACCCTATGCCGAACCGATCGATGGGGCGGCCGGGGATCATCCCTTTACCTCCTACCCCTATGCTGTAGACGTAGTGCATGGGGTTGGGGTTGCCGTCCGAGGCGCCAAACCGTCCAAAGATACCGATGCCCTGGCCCGAGCCTTTTACCTTCTCATACAGGTACTGATCGAAGTTGTAGTACACAGCCCATGTGCCGTGCTTCTTCTCAATCTCACGGTTCATGATGATAAAACGCAGCCTCTGATCAAGGGACGTGAAGTCGCTGTTCGAATACCCCCCGCCGATCAGCTGGTGCCCGGTGAGTCCGAAAAAGTTCGTCCTCACCCGGACCTCGCTTGCAAAGGTTAATTTGTCCTCATCCAGCGTATTAAAGCCGGCAGTGCTGGACTTCCCGTTGGTTTGCAGGACATTGAAAGTTATGATGGCGGCATTGGGATCCTTCGTCGGCAGCACGATCAGCCCGGCCCCCAGCGTCGAGGATGGCGATATCAGCAAGGCAACCGGATTGATGTTGAACGCCAGGTTGAAAAATTGTGTGTCCCCTTTGCCGTGGGCAAACTCGTTTGCATCACCGGAGGTGGTGTCAAGCTTTCCGAGGATCACACCGGCGTAGGGAGAGAAGAACTGCATAAATGATAGTTGGGGTACGTTAAAATTGTTACCGGGTATCGTGGGAAAGAGTTGATTGCTGTTCACCGGCATGAGCGCTCCCGTATAGCCGTTCACGGCTTTATTGAAATTACCTTCAACTTCCAACGTCAAAAATCCTCCGGGCCATAATCCGAGCTTCTGGGTGTCTACATTGATGATAAGGTTCCCGCGCCCGCCGTACTCCCAGTCGTTCTCCTTACCGCCTTCTACTACACCCTGCCCGATCTGGGTCAGGCTCAGATTGAAGGTTATCCCCTTTGCCGCCAGGTCATTGCGCAGGCCCCACCAGTCACCTGTGAGGGTCGACCGGTGCCATAAATTGCCTGAATAGGGTCCCGCAGGGGCCGGCTTCGTCTCTGTGCTCGAGGCTGCCGCTCCGGTTCCCTGTTCGGACGTGGTGGGCGCGGTAGTCGCGGACGCTTGCCCCTGAGAGGATGTCTGCGCCATGGTAGGCTCTCCATCAAAACCCAGTATAACAATCGCCGCCAGCATAACTCCCACGATATGCATCAATCCCTTCATATTGTTTCTCCCCTATTATTAAATTTCATCTTCTGCTTCTTTTTTTTCTTTAATCAACAATGATCGAGCCGCCTGACAGCATCAGTCACCGAAAAGGGTGCCCTTGATGAGCTTCGGGATGACCGGGGTCACCGAGAACTGGAAGTTCCACTCTTGCCCGAAATTGCTTGGGCGAACCGGCATGTACTGTACCCCGAGGCCGAGCTTAACGGGGAGTCTGCCAAGCTTCATAACCTTGGAAACGCCCACCCCGATGGGAACGGTCCAGACGTCGCCCGCTTTGTCGGCCTTCCAGTTCGCCAGTATGTTGCCGGAATAACCGATACTCCAGCCATTTGGCAAAAAGTAGGCTGCGATGGGTTGGAGATTCATCTGATTCGTGTCCATCCGATCGTCAGCACCTGCAAAGGACATCCAATTCTGGACAAGGGCACCAAGAATCCATTTTTTCGAGAGGTAGCCCACGAGAACGGCAGGACCAGCCTGCCACTTGCCCTGCCCGGTGTAGTCGGAAGCTGCCGTGGGGAAGACAAAGGTCGGTCCAACCCCGAGCAGCCAATTCCCGACGAGGTTTGGGCTCGGTGAGACCAACTCCATCAACACCATGTCCCCGAATGCCGTCGTGTGTTGGAGCGCCCCAGGACTATGCGGGTCAGGGTATGGCGTGGTACTAAAGAGCGTCATGACCGGCCGCGTGATGAGATTCCAATTTTTGTGCAGCGCTATCGGCAACACGGGCTGGAAAACCAGGTTCGAGTTCATTTGGTTATCTTTACCGTCAATGTCCAGCAGGTAATTATTCTGCTGAAAGCTGAGGGACCAAACACTGCTTACCGGGTTCGTGAGCTTCTTGTTGATTTCAGACAAGGACGCCTGTCCTTCATCTGCCACTGGGGCCTTAGGCGCAGAATGATCCGCCGCCCACACAGGCGCTGCGATCAGGGCTACCAGAAACCCCATCGTCATCATAACCTTGCTTTTCATTTTTGTCTTCCCCCTTTGTCTTCTTTTTCTCTCCCTTGTTAAAATCGAGTCGTCATGTCACGAAAATATGGCGCCCCTGGCAAGCTCCAAGGGCACATATCATTTGACTCTTACAAATTCGATGTTGTACGTTTGCCTCTCCACCGCCTGAAAGTAAGTCCCCTTCAGTCGGTCAGTTGCAGTATCATATTGCAGGTTGTACTTTGAGCCCGGATAGTTGACATCGCGCAGCTCAACAAAGATATTGATCTTGCCTTCCGAGCGGTGCCATTCTGCACGGAAGACCTTGATCTGCCTTGGATTGAAATAGGCCGCCTTTAAGCTGCCGTCCTTCCCGATGTCCCACAATTCCAGCGTATATCCCCCATCGGGGCGCACCCAGCGCCCTTCCAGGCGCCGAACATCGGCCTGCACCGGGATTTGCTTCTGGGGGTTTGTGGACTCGGCGGAAACCGATTCAACCATTGGCCGGAGCGGCCCCACTATACAGGTGAGAGCAAGTGCAAGGAGGGTGCAAAACAGACGCTTTTTTCGCCGCGGCACCCCATGGGTTGCGTCAATCGGAATATCTTTCATCAAGACGACCCCTTTCATTCGTTTTGCATGCTTGAAATGATATGCCCCTGCTTGATGACCAGCGGTCCCTTTAAAGCATCCATCACATAGGAAGCAAGGAGCCCGTTTTCCAGCAGTTGCGTCATTACCCTCAGGTACTTACGAATATGGAGAAAAAATTTCTTATATCCTGCGCAGAGGTAATGAAGCCCCGGCTCATCGTAGTAGGTTGTTGCAAAGCGATGCTTGGGACATCCGCCCTGACAGGCCGTCAACACGTCACACTCCCTGCACCAGCGTGGCAGTGCTGCCTCCTTGCTCGCACCAAATCCCGATTCCAATGATTTCTCCACCATCCCCGCGAGCTTGTCCGTCTTGATATTTCCAAGTCTGTACTGAGGATACACACAATGGTCGCACGCGAAGATATCTCCGTTGTGCTCAATCACCACGGAACGGCCGCACGTGCGTGAGTGAACGCAGACCGGCGAAGGGTTGCCGATCCACGCATTGAGCGCCCACTCGAAGTTCATGACAAAAACGGTACCTACATCATGGTGGACCCATTCTTCATAGATAGCTATCAGAAAGTCGCCGTATTCCTCGGGGATGACTGTCCAAGGCGTGACCGCCGTCTGTTGTTCTTCCTTATCCAACGTGGCGGGACCGGCAAGACGTAAACCTTGTTCTTTGCTGCGTGTATCCGGCATACGCTCGATAACCGGAGTGAACTGGATGAACTCGACTCCTTCATCCCTGAGAAAACGATAGATATCAAGCGGGTTCTTTGCCGTCTCTCTGGCAACGCAGGCCAGCACGTTATAGTCGACCTTATGGTCCTGCAAGAGTTTGAGACCGCGCATCACTTGATCGAACGTGCCGTTGCCTTTGCGGTCCCGGCGATAGCGGTCATGGACCTCTTTCGGACCATCGAGGCTGATCCCGACCATGAAGTGGTGTTTCTTGAGGAATTGGCACCACTCCGCAGTGAGCAGCGTTCCGTTAGTCTGGAGTGAATTGTTGATGGTCTTCGATCCAGTAAAAGTTTTCTGAAGTTCGACGACGCGCCTGAAAAATTCCAGTCCCAATAGTGTCGGTTCACCGCCCTGCCAGACGAACTCAACGACCGGCGTCGGTTGTGA
>CAYHAB010000228.1:0-2658 GCA_964354505.1 uncultured Thermodesulfobacteriota bacterium | reverse complement strand
GAGGGGGGGAATCATTTCGTAATTGCGTCAGCTCGCCTGAAGGATGGTAGAGTAACGACATTGTGAGGTGCTTACGGGAAATACCGGACTAAATATAGCACTGCTATTAACAGGTATCGGTACTATATAGAAAAGCGAGATTTACACTCAACGGCATCCCTTTTAACCCGATGAGCTCCCTCATTAGTAGAGACTTACCGGCTGATGCACATGCTTGCCCAGAACCGTTTATGACCCAGGGATATGGTAAGATGGCAGTGCAAGTAAAGGGCATCGGGTTCATATAGACTTCGGTTAGCTATACTGGCTTTTCAGACAAGAAGAGTTGTGCCCACATCGTTCTGTAAATGATTGCCACTCCAAGATAAGGTTATAGGATAACCCGTCTCTTAAGATAGACCTCCCGGTTGTTATCCTCAATACCAAGTATCGTTGGTGGGAAGGCCACCCCTGTATCTGTATGCGGGCAGGCGTCACCTCCTCTCGCTCGGCCGGCATCCGGAGATAGAGCCCGGCGGCGAAAGATATCTTGCGTTTCCCTATGCGGTTTTTAAGAGAAGCCGGCGAAAAGGCGACAGGTCAGGCGGTCGTTTGCCGCCTTACCCCGCCGGCGCCATAAGCCCCACCCACTCACCTGTGGTCGGGTCATCCGTCATCCTCATGACCGCGCGGGCCATCTCGTCGTCTGCCGCCGACCATTCCTCCAGCAGGCTCATGTCCAGATACCGCCTGTCCCAGTCCTCGTTCTGCTCCATGGCCAGGGTGGCGATGAGCCTCAGGGCGGAAGCGGGATCGGGAAAGATCCTCACCACCCGGGTCCTGCGCTTTATCTCCTGGTTGAGGCGCTCGAGCGCGTTGGTGGTCCTGATCCTCTTTCTGTGGGGGCGGGGGAAGCAGAAGCAGGCCAGGGTGTCTATTATCTCCTCATCGATCTTCTCCGCCACCGCCGGCCGCCTCTCCTCCCACTTCCTGGTGATCTCCTGCAGGCGCCAATCGAGCGTCTCCGGGTCCTCCGCGTCGAATATGGCGCGCAGGTCTGTGTGCAGGTCCTGCTTCTGTCCCTTGGCGGCCAGGGGCAGCAGGTTTCTGATGAAATGGAACTGGCAGCGCTGCCAGCAGGCCCCCTGGAAGTAGCGCGCAACTGCTGCTCTGATGCCCTCGTGGGCATCGGAGGTCACCAGCTCCACGCCGGCCAGGCCCCTTTTCTTCAGGTCCCGAAAGAGATCGGACCAGGTGGTTTCGTTCTCGGTGTCGGCTATCTCCACCGCCAGGATCTCGCGCATACCCTCGGAGTTGATCCCCATCGCGATGAGGATCCCCTGGGATACGACGCGCCCGCCACGGCGCACCTTCTCGTATCTCGCGTCCACGATGAGGTAGGGATAGGTGCCCTCAAGAGGGCGGCTCCTCCACTCGGCCACCTTCTCGTCTAGGCACTTGGCGAGCTTGGAGACGAGCTGGCTGGAGAAGGAGCGGCCGCATAGCGCCTCGGTCACGGCGGCCACCTTGCGGGTGGAGACGCCCTGCACGTACATCTCCATGAGCGCCAGGACCAGGGCTTTGTCGCTTCGCTGATAACGCTCGAAAAGGGAGGTGGAAAAGGTGCCGTCCCTATCCTGGGGGACCAGGAGGTGGAGGTCCCCCACTGCTGTGATGAGGATACGGGGTTTGTAGCCGTTGCGGTAGCCGGCCCTCTCCTCCGTCCTCTCGTAGGGGCCCGCCCCCAGGTGCTCGGTCATCTCGAACTCCAGCGCGCTCTGGGCGATGAATTCGAGCATGGCCCGAAACGGGTTGTCTCCCTCGGAGGCCAGGATTACTTGCAAGGCCTCCTCCATGGTCATACTCTTTTTCTTAGCCATCGTTTCTCCTTTCAGATAAGGAATCCAGTAGACAATCCCTTATCTTGGAGAGCGATGGCTTTTGCCGTCAAAGAACGGAAGCCGTATCCTATTTACAGAAGTTTAGGGGCGCGGCCGGTAAGTTGGTTCTGGCAACGGAAATCCATGAGACGAGATCTATGTGCAAAATACTTCCCTTGACAGGCTGGCGGTTTCGCTGCTCTTCGGCTGGCGAGGCAGGAGTAGGCCTTGAGAAAATCGACCCGGGCGATAATGAATTTATCAAAAGGGAGCGCAGACTAAGGCCGTGCTTTAAAAAAACGCCCAGCAAGAAAGGTGGTAAGAAAAATGGCTTTCACCAGAAGAAGGACCTACGAACGGAATACGGCCCTCTTGGTACTCAGCGTCATCGTGATGGTCGCGGGCGTGCTTATCCTGCTCTCAACCTTCATGACCTGGACAGCGGGACAGACCGGTTGGAGCTTGGTCGGTTCCTTCAGCCAGGCGGAAAGCTCGTATACCCATAACCCCCTCTACAGTTACGGTGGAGAGGTAAAAATATTGTTCAGCGGATTGTGGTCGCTTGTTCTCGGATCGCTGATCGCCCTGGCGGGGTTGGTCATGTTATTTTCGTTTTCGAGGTCGCTCAGTGGGCTCGCGATCTTCGCGAGTTTCGTGGCCTCGGTCATCGCGATCTTCAATACGGTTACCATATTCAGAGAGGGCTCGGGCATGGGTTCGGGAATGTACGTTTTTCTGATCGCCTCCCTGGTCGCTCTGATCACATCCTCCACGACCCAGAGCAGCTCTTTCCTGGTAC
>CAYHAB010000227.1:0-3149 GCA_964354505.1 uncultured Thermodesulfobacteriota bacterium | reverse complement strand
CAGAAAGCCGTCTATCCGCCGCTCATGGAAAAAGAAAAGCGCAACCAAACAAAACATCGATAACATAAAACCATCCGTGAGGTTGAGACGGAAAGGTGGGGGTTTAGAAGAGGGATAAAATTTAGCTGGGGGGTGACGCTTTTCTTCAAACAAGCAGTTGAAGATAACGCTTTTTCTACATTGTGCCGTTCACTGCGATGACATCCACCACTGTTTTATCTGCAATAAATGAAATTCGATCATACATTACCTCAGCGGACGCTTCGATATCCCTTCACGAGCGGGTGACGAATTCTGGTTCAAATAAGCAGTGGATTCGTCGTGCCGGAAGTCGTCGATTTCAGTTAGTTATTTTCGTTAAAGGAGCTTTTAAGTATTTCATTTTGGGAAGCTTCATATTATATAATTTTAATCAGAAAAAAGTAATTATCTTAAAGAGTTCATATGAAAAAATTTGCTTTTTTTTGCAATCGTGGCAGTTCTTCTGGGCCTGGCCACGCCCGGTTATTCCGGATACCTCAAGTTGGGAGGAACGATGTATGCAGGCACAGATGGTTATCTGGTGAGCGGGAAACAGGTCACCATCAATTGGGTATCGAAAGACATCGATCTGAAAACGAAATTGAAGCTTACGTTGCTGAAAGACGGTGCGCCCTTTCGAGTCATCGCCACGGGCCTTCCCCTGACCAACGGTTATAAAGATATCCTGAACCAATGGTGTAATGATACAAAGTGGACGCCGGTCAATAGCGATATCGGCTGCAATTACAAATTGCTGCTCAGCACCGAAGACAACACTATATCGGATACGAGTCTAAAATTTGAAATTTTTCCGGTCAAAAATTTTGTATTTCAGGGAAAATATTCTTATGTCAGACTCGACTGGCCACACGGCGGGGAGGTTTTACGATTGGGTCAATCTTACCAGATTAAATGGACGTGTCTCCCTATTGAAAACCACTGGCCTTCGAAGAAACTCAGATTTGAGTTGCTCTATAATAATAACAAGGTTGCCGACCTCGCTACGGTTAACCTTGATTTTATCCAGTGCACTATATACGGAACTTTTAACTGGACGGTTGGGAGCAATCTGGCACCCGGCAACACGTACCAGATCAAAGCCAGCGGTGATGGTAGTTCCTGGCTCAGTCGTAATTTCATCATTGCTTAGCCCGGTTCTAATAAACCTGGATCTGGCTCAAAAGTACATCAAATAGATAAAAATAAAGTAGGCAATGATTGATGGCCTTCCTCCTGCATCAAAAAATAAAGTGAAAGACAAGGATCTTTAACAGAATAAAAGGGCCTCTTCCCTCTCAGTGGCCCTTTTATTCTTGCAAACCTCGAGACACAAAAAAGGCTTCATCCTCACCTTCCCCAAGCTTTTGTTTCGCTCTTTTTAAGGTATGAAACAAGGTCCTGAATCGATTGCCCCTGAGCAGACCGGGTTTCGGCCCTTATTGCCTTTCCCCTCTCTGATACCTTGAAACACCCCGATAAATGCACATATTTTATACAATGCTATAAGCAAGAAAGGCTTGGCAGCCCCTTCAGGAGGACATCAGTGGGGCGGAAAGAAAGAAGGAAGATATGCGCAGGTCCAGGACAACTTTCCCCGAAAAGGGGGATAAGAGATATATAGTATGCCCCTGGTGCGGGCAAAAGGTACTCTATGCGCGCAGGGCAGGGCATCGCTGCTTCAAACTCTACCTGAGTGAGATCGAGAGAAATGTCCGGCAGATGAACAGGACGTAAGCGCATCCGCAGCAAAATAACGGCAGACCATCTGTGCCACATTATATGGTGGCTTTGACCGGCCTTTCAGCCTTGGGGGTGGGGTGGTATGTCCCGGGCGATTATTCCCATCGTGATGAGCTAATGGGTGCCGAGATTCTGAAACTGCTTAAAGAGAAGGTACCCACCCCATGCAAAGGCGCCGAGCATAATCACGATGCCGAGGGTGTATGAGAGAGAGGCCAGCGCGTGGTCGTATTGGAGTAGCCCCAGTTTCCCAAGGATAAACTCCCAATCGTGGTAGTCAATAACGTCTTTCCCTGTCACGCCGCCTAACAAGGGCAACTCCAGCGCCCGTGCATCGTTGATGTACGGAGCGATGTCCATGAAGTTTTCACCGAACCACCACAGGGCTGCTGAGGCCCCGAAGGGGTCCCTGGTCTTGATCAGAAGGACCGCGCAGCAGACTAGCGGCATGAGCACCTGTCCCAGCGTCCCGCCCAGGGTCTGAATAAATTTCCCAAACAGGCTAAAGATGATGTGCCCGGCTTCGTGAAAGGGGAGGTTGACGAGGTGCATGAACGATTGGGCGGTGTAGTTGCTCTCCAGAGGGGTGAGGATAAATCGCCACCCCCAGATGAAGATGATCAGGAAAACCACCGTCCTGCCGCCAAGATAAAAGGGATTGACGGGAGGCTTCACGGAGAAGAAGATCTCCTGCAGATAGTTTGCGATGGGCACTGCCTCTCTTTCCGTAACCTGCGGATCGCGCGGCTGGGGCCCCTTCCCTTCTCTCCCCGGGGCCGCCTGTTGAGCGCGGTATTTCTTAAAGACAATGCCGCACTTCGGACACTCGACATTCTCATCAGGCTGCTCAAATTTACACTCAGGGCATATCATCTTTTTATCCTTCGCTCACGTTGTCTTAACACTGTTTCCTCTATGCTTCTTTATCCTCCAGCCTCTTTTCCACCACGCAGTAGGCCCCCTTGCCGGCCAGTGCGGGTCGAAAACATTTTGAGTCGGAGAGGCAGGTCGCCCTCCTGAGGTCCCCTGATCGCCATCGGTTGATCAGACCAGGCTCCCGGATAAAAGGCCGGCACATGGAAATATAGTCCGCGATCTTATTAATCACAATCCTCTCGGCAACATGAAAAGACCTGATCCCGCCGATCAGGATAATAGGAAGATCAATCTGCTCTTTAAAGGCGCGGGCCTCGGCCTTAAAGTATGCCTCATCCTCTTCCTTAACAATCCCCTTGCGCGAGGGCATGAGGTCGCCGGATGCGAAGGTGCCGCCGCTGACCTCGATGGCGTCGATCCCCGCCTCCTTCAGCATGGCGCCCGCTTGTAATGAATCTTCCAGATCGAGGCCTCCTTCCAGAAAATCGCGCGCATTCATCTTGATCAAGACG
>CAYHAB010000226.1:0-3744 GCA_964354505.1 uncultured Thermodesulfobacteriota bacterium | reverse complement strand
CGGGTGGGGTCATCCTCGGCAAGACAAATATGGATGAATTCGCCATGGGGTCCTCTACGGAGAACTCCCGTTTCACTGCCACCCGCAATCCCTGGAACCTCGATACCATCCCTGGAGGGTCGAGCGGCGGTTCAGCCGCTGCCGTAGCCGCCGATGAATGCATCGCCGCCCTGGGATCTGACACCGGGGGCTCCATCCGCCAGCCCGCTGCCTGTTGCGGTGTGGTGGGGATGAAGCCGACCTATGGAAGGATCTCCCGCTACGGTCTCGTAGCCTTCGCTTCTTCGCTGGATCAGATAGGCCCCATCACCAAGGATGTGGAGGACTGCGCCATCCTGCTCAATGTGATCGCCGGACACGATCCCCTCGATTCTACCTCCCTCGACCTCCCTATCCCCGATTACCGAGAAGCCCTGGTCAAGGACGTCAAGGGATGGGTCTTGGGAATCCCCAAGGAGTTCTTTGTGGAAGGGATGGACCCGGAGGTGGAGGAGAAAGTAGGGGAAGCTATCAGGGTCTTGGAGGGTCTGGGGGCAGTGGTGAAAGAGGTATCGCTCCCCCATACCGGTTATGCGGTGGCGGCATACTATATCATCTGCACGGCTGAAGCAAGCTCCAACCTGGCCAGATATGACGGGGTGAAATATGGTTTTCGGTCCCCAGGGTCCAAAGAACTCATGGCAATGTACCGCGAAACCCGCTCCCAGGGGTTTGGGCCCGAGGTGAAGCGCAGGATCATGTTGGGGACCTATGTCCTCTCATCAGGATATTACGACGCCTACTACCGAAAGGCCGCCCAGGTGCGGACCCTCATCAAGGAGGACTTCGATGAGGCCTTTCAGGGGTGCGACGTGATCATCACCCCTACCGCCCCTACCCCTGCCTTCCGCCTCGGGGAAAAGGCGCAGGACCCGCTCCAGATGTACCTCTCGGACATCTTCACCATCTCCGTAAACCTCGCCGGTGTGCCTGCCATATCCATCCCCTGCGGCTTCAGCACGGGCGGGCTCCCCATCGGCCTCCAGATCATCGGCAGGCACTGTGAAGAGGAGCGGATCATCCAGGCCGCCTACACCTTTGAGCAGCACACCGATCACCACACCAAACGCCCGGAGCTTTCCTAGCATCAGGACGGCGTGTATGGGAACTATATGAGATACGTAAAGCTCCTGCTCTTATTATTGATCGTTTCCTTGATCCTATCCTTTGTTTTTTCGGTCGTTCTCCCAAAAGGCCCCAAGATAATCATCCTCCACGACCGAGACTCCAGAGAAACGGTCTATGCGCTGGAGGACAACTCCCTCAGCCTGACCACGTACGATACCGAAGGGAATGAACATATCCTGCGCCTGCGCTCAAATTCAAAGCTCCCGCTTAAAGAGCAGGTTGCAATCCTATCCTGGATCATTAAAAAATTGCCGAAAGAGAGGAAATTCCGCGCCCTCTCTATCGGTAGATTAATTGAAGCCTTTGGCGCTGATCGATCGTTGTCTGAACGGCTATCCCTTGCCGCCAGTAAGTCCCCCCTGTGGGATCAGGCAAAAGACGATCCGCGCATCGGCTACGAAAATAAATTCGTCAAGGAGATCGCCAACCAGACCATGATCTATCCGGAGCTAAAAGAGATGTTCGCCAGGCATAGCTATGAGATCCAGGTATCAAACGTAGAAAAGGTCCTGATCGACCCCCAAACTAAGCTCCCCTACGACTGTATTACCTGGTTCTCGCTCAGCAAGCCGTTAGTGCATATCGCAAACGGCTACTGGAGAGATGATTCCAAAGTCTACTGGAAATGGCGCACCATCGAAGAACCGCGACGCCCCATCGAATATACCGTGAAGGAAGTAAAAGGCGCAGATCCAAAGACCTTTACCTTTTTAGCGGAAAGGATCGAGGGCGTGTGGGGCAAAGACCGGAACGGGATCTATTTCTTTGAGCAGAGGATCGAAGGAGCTGATATCAACACCTGGCAGCCCCTTGACTGGGATTATTCAAAGGATAAAAATCACGTGTACAAAGGCGCTCAAAGGGTCAAAAACGCCGACCCGAAAGCCTTCCGTGTCCCTGAACCACCACCATAAACAACAGGCGAACGACTGACAGGCAACAAGTATCAGTAGACTTATACCCCCGGCCCAATAAGATAAAATTTCCCCTTGACATTCATGATTTGTGGTATTAAAATTACCACATGGTATGGATATTACCACAGAGGGTTGCGAGACAACAATGGCAAAATGTTGTAAACCAAGGAGGAGAAAATGTTTGGAGAATTTATCAAGGAGAGGAGAATCAGCAAAGGCATAACCCTCAGAGAATTCTGTAAACTGATCGAAACAGACGCCAGTAATTGGAGCAAGGTAGAACGGGGGCTACTTTCGCCTCCTCAGGATGAAGAAAAACTAACAAAAATAGCGCACGTCCTGGGTATTAAGATTGGGTCTGAGACCTGGAAAACGATGAAAGATAAAGCACAGATAGATGCGGGTATCATTCCAGAGGATCTCTTATCCGACGAACAGACCGTACGAACACTACCTATGTTTTTTCGCACGATACGGAATGAAAAACCTACTCCCGAAGAATTGGATCACTTAATACAGATTATCAGAAAGGGGAACTAGTATTTGGAATACGGTAAGTTTAAATGCCCATGGATTGACCCAAAAGTTCTTTGGCAGCGAGTAGAGGAAATCAGAAAACAGTATTGGCCAGAAGGTTCCGTACCGGTTGATATTGAGGCGATTGTTGAAATCAGATTAAAGCTACTACCTGATCCAGTGCATGGGTTGCAGTCCCAACTTGATGTGGACGCATACTTAAAGGTGGACCGAAGCGGCATTGTGGTAGATTATGACTGTTACATGAATACTAAGTATGCGAACCGCATGCGCTTTTCATTTGCCCATGAGCTTGGACATTACTTTCTGCATAGCGATATCTACTCACAATTAAAATTTAGGTCTCCTGAAGATTGGAAAGAGTTTACAACCAGCTTGCCCGAAAGAGAATATGCGAACTTTGAATGGCAAGCTAATGAGTTTGCCGGTCGCCTATTGGTTCCTCACGATGTGCTTAAAAGCGAAGTCGAAAAACTGTATAAGACTATACAAAAAGACCCTGATTTAAAGAAATATCTAAAAAAGGATAATGATGCGGTTTTAGCAGGGATTGCTCCCACCCTTCATAAAAAATTTGCTGTTTCTGAGAAAGTCATAAGAGAAAGGGTTCGGCGGGAAGGCCTTTGGCCTCCAGCAGGTTAATTGCAACTTTTCTTCACAAAAAAGCCTTGACCAGCACCTTTCGGTTCAATATAATTAATTCATCGGTAAAATTTGTTAAACAATAATATTGTGCTTGTAAAATAATAAGGAGAGACCATGAAACGATCAGTACTCTCGATCATCTTGCTGCTAAGCTTCTTTGCCTGTTCGGCGTCGGCAGATGGGGATAAAGTCGACATGTCTGCGATTAAGGCGCTGGCTCAGCATCCCGTGGATGAGATTCTCGCGAATTCCCCCATATCCAAGATCGAGATAGGCACATACTGGAAAGAGGTGCGCAGTCGAAACCGCCCGATGATAGTCTTCTTCTATTCGAACATGGATGGTCCTTCACAGCGGCTCGCCACGCTCATTCTGTATGCCGCGAAAGAGTATACGAACCGTATAGATTTCCGCTGCGTCAAGGTCGCGGAGAAGGGCCTTCCAAGCAGGGAAGAGGGCCAACGACTGAACGCTCAAT
>CAYHAB010000225.1:0-13835 GCA_964354505.1 uncultured Thermodesulfobacteriota bacterium | reverse complement strand
TTATTTCTGAAGAAGGGGATTTGCGTAGGAGAAGAATCAACACGAGCGGGCACAAAACTCCATTGTATTCCCTGACAGCAGAAGGTACAATGTCAAGAGATGATTAGAACGTAATGTATCAATAGCCTCGTGACTACAATTTAGGCCACATTTCTATGAAGAGGTGAAGCGGGGAGATGTCAAAGGGGACTTGTTTCCTTGGTATTGATATCGGCTCTTCGTTCTCAAAAGGGGTTATCATTGCTGACCGCGAACCCGTAGCGTCTTTCGTAGGTCCTTCCGGCGGAGATTATCAGGTAACTGCTGAGAGGATACGCGAAAAGCTCCTCTCCGAGTCTGGAATTTCCCAAAAGGATATCATCTATACGGTTGCTACAGGATACGGATCACAACAGGTACCCTTTGCAGACAAACGCAAGACAGACATCGTCTGCATTGCCAAGGGGATAGCCTCTTTTCGCCCGTCAGTACGAACGGTCATCGACGTGGGAGATCTCTACACCAAGGTTGTTCATGTGGAGAACAACGGAAGCGTGCACAACTTCATTTTAAGCGGGAAGTGCGCCGGTGGCAGCGGCAGGATCTTGCAGGTAATTGCCAAGGTATTGCAGGTTAAGGTGGAAGAGATCGGTGCTTTGTCGCTCAAGTCCAAAAAGAAGGTGGACTTTAACACCGGCTGCGCTGTCTTTGCAGAATCCGAGGCCATATCACGAATCGCCGAGGGGACTGCCAAGGAGGATCTTTTGGCGGGGCTTCACAGAGCCCTTGCAGGTCAAATCAACAGCCTGGCGGAGAGAATGGGCGTTGAAAAGGATGTGGCCCTGGTTGGTGGCGGTGCGAAAGATGCAGGTCTTGTCGAGGCCCTGAAGGAGATCATGGGGCATGAAATCATGGTGCCGCCAGAGCCACAGTTAACATCTGCCCTCGGTGCGGCAATTATTGCTGCGGAACTCACAGAGGGGTAGGCTGCAACCCTTTCATGCGGGTTGAAAGACCTTAGAAACAGGTTGTTGAAGTCTCTGCGAGCACCGCGACACTACCTGCCTTTCAGAAAAACACGAGGGACTTCCGTGAGCTGTCCAACAGCGTTACTCTCTCGCCGGGCATCATAATATTTAAGGAGAGCTTGCCTTGAGGCCTCATCATGTGTATAATTTAACAAGGGTATAAATGGATCACTATAATCTATATGCAACGGCGTGTGTCTCCCTCCTGCGTATAGGAATCGTTGTTTTCCCCA
The DNA here is from genome assembly GCA_964354505.1 of uncultured Thermodesulfobacteriota bacterium. GTDB lineage: Bacteria > Desulfobacterota > B13-G15 > B13-G15 > RBG-16-54-18 > RBG-13-52-11. The sequence goes on along the minus strand of CAYHAB010000225.1, from coordinate 12,595 downwards.
TACGTGAGGGTGATTAATACATAGACTGACAAAAGGAGAAGGGCTGATGAAGGATACAAAGGGTAGCGCAATGTCAAAGGTAGAAAAGCTATATAAGGATTATGGGGCTCGGGCACGGGAACTGAGCGCTGAAGGCGTAAAGATAATCGGCTATGTCTGTTCCTTCGTCCCTTTGGAGATGATCACGGCAGCCGGATGTGTTCCTTTTCGGGTAAGAGGCGATACCCATGAACCCATCACCACGGGTGATACGCTCCTGGAGGCCATCGTATGCCCCTATTACCGAAGCTGCTTTGATCTTTCAATGAAGGGGAAGTATGATTTTCTTTCAGGTATGGTTATCCCCCATGCCTGTGACAGTATGGTCAGGAGCTATAGCGTCTGGAGCTATTCGCTGAAATTGCCATACTTCCACTTCATCAACATTCCATCGGTATGCGATGAATCGGCCTTTGAGTTTTTTAATGCGGAAGTCGGTACTTTTAAAAAAACCCTGGAAGCGTTTATCGGGAAAGGGATTACCGATAAAGACCTGGCCGAAGCCATCCGGTTGCACAACGAAAATCGAGATAAGGCGCGGGCCCTCTATGAGCTCAGGAAGTCAGATCCGCCCCTGATTTCAGGGACCGAAGTGACAATGGCGCTTACTGCCGGATCAAGCCTGCCCATCATCGAATCCAATGCGCTCTTCGATGAGGTCTTGGCGGAGATTGGTCAACGAAAAGCTTCGTCTCTGAAGAAAGGCCCGCGTATACTCATTGACGGGGCCTGTGTGGATAATATTGAACTGGTCAAACTCGTGGAGACCAGCGGGGCCAGTGTAGTGGCCGACACCATCTGCAACGGAACCAGGGACTACTTTCCCCGTAGCGATGTCGGAGGAAACCCTATTGATGCGCTGGGGAGGCGGTATCTCGATAAGGTCAACTGCCCCAAGACCTATCGGGAAAACAAGGCAGGTACCTTTGAAGGTGATAGTGCTTTTCGGTTTGGCGATATCGGAACATATGCCAAGGAGTTTAAGGTCGACGGCGCGATCCTATATGTGTACAAGTACTGCGATCCCTTCGGATTTGAGGTCCCCGCCAGAAAGGCGTACTACGAATCCATCGATGTTCCGGTCCTCTACCTGGAAGACGTCTACTCGGCAGGGACCATGGGCCAACTCAAAACAAGGGTCCAGGCATTTCTTGAGATGATCAGCTAATTAAGGATTCTGAGAGAAGGAGGAATAGGGCAATGGCTGAGGAACAAAAAGAGAAAGAGCATAAAAAGAGGAGGACTGCAACCGAGGCGGCTGCTTCCATCGGCCCCATGGTCAAGGAATTTATTGCCGGTACAAACCGGGCACGGGCAGAAGGGAAACAAAAGATCGCCTATACTTTTATCGTCTGCCTCCATGAAGAGATCCTTCGTGCTCTGGATATATTGCCGCTGTGGACAGAGAATTTTGCCGGTATTTGCGGGGCAAAGAGGGACGCCGAACGATTTCTCCAGAGGGCGGAATCCCTGGGCTTTTCTCGCTCTCTCTGCACGTACGCCCTGTGCGGACTTGGCTTTGACCAATGGCGTGAAGAGACAGGGACGATGCCGCCGGAATCTCCGTGGGGTGGACAAGCGAGGCCCGATTTCATGGTATCGAGCGGGCAGATCCTCTGTGATCCTCGAGCCAAGTGGTACCAGGCAGCCCAGCAGTTTATGCCGGATGTCCCTATCTACAACATAGATCTCCCCTATCCGCTCTACGATCCGAAGCGAGATCACCGGGAGGTGTGGGGGTACTACCACAAATATATCGTTGCACAACTGCGCGGGTTCGTGGCGTTTTGCGAAGAGCGGACGGGGAAGAAGATGGATTATGATCGCTTGAGCGAATTCGTTGGCCTGAGTGATCGCATCTGGAACCTGGTCCATGAAACATATGAACTCCGACAGGCGGTACCGTGCCCCATGGGAACCGGCGATGCCATGAATACCATGGTGCCGCTGTGCTTTATGATGGCCACGCAGGAGGCCTATGATTTCTTCGTGAACCTTAAAAAGGAGCTCGAGGAGAAGATTGCCAAGGGAGAGGGCGAGGTTGAGAATGAAAAGTATCGACTCATGTGGGGCGGCGGATTGCCCTCGTGGTTTGCCCTGAGCGACTTCAACTACTTCAACAGCAAGGGCGCTTCCTTTCCCGTTGAGACGACATACCGCATGGTCCAACCCCTCTATGAGATGGATATTCCGGAGACCAAGGATCCTATCGAACATCTGGCATGGAGATGGTTGGGATACTGGACCTTTTGGTTTGACAAGGCCAGGAAACGTCCCGGGTCAGAACCCGACGTGGAGCGTTTGATCAACTGGATCGAAAAATATAAGATCGACGGCGTAGTTATGCACGAGGCATTTTCATGTCGGACATGGCACGTGGGCCTCATCTGGCAATTACATCAGCTCGGCAAGATATACAAGCCAATCCCTGTTTTAATGCTCGGAAAGGACGGGAAAAAAGAGAAGAAGTATCGCGAGCTTCCTTCGCTGGTCCTGGAGAGTGATATCATTGACATCACCTCGTATTCAGAGGTGGACACCAGAAACAAGATCGATGCCTTCATCGAAACGCTGGAGTCCGTCCGGCAGAGCAAGGCAGCGTAGTCCCGGAGTGTAATGACAGCATATTTTGCCGGCATCGATGTCGGCTCTACCATGACCAAGGCGGTGATTCTGGGCAACGGGATCACCGCCTTGGTCATGGGCCCAACCGGAGCGGACCAGCGCAGGCTGGCCAATAGGGTCATGGAAGAGGCCTTGCGTAAAGCCGGCATCCCCTTTGAGTCCATTACCTACAACGTCTCTACCGGCTACGGAAGAATTAACGTCCCTTTTGCAGACAAACAGGTGACGGAGATTACCTGTCATGCCAAGGGTATTGTCAATCTCTTCCCGGATGCTAAGACCATCATTGACATCGGGGGTCAAGATTGCAAGGCAATAAAGATTAATGCCAGCGGCAAGCCGATTGATTTTATGATGAACGATAAGTGTGCTGCCGGCAGCGGCAGGTTCATCGAGGTGATAGCCGATACCCTGGGGATAAAGCTCGATGAGGTCGGCGCCCTTTCATTACAGTCCAAGAATCCTGCGACTATCAGCAACATCTGCACCATCTGGGCCCAGCAGGAGGTGGCTGCCAGACTCTCAGAAGGCGTTCCTGTTCCCGATCTGCTTGCGGGGGTCCATCAATCCCTGGCAGATAGGATAACCAGGATGGTTAAACGACTGAAGGTGGAAGAAACTGTTATCGTAACCGGTGGGGGTGCCAAAAACAAGGGTCTGGTTAAAGCCCTTTCCGAGCAGTTAGGCCGTCAGATTTTAGTGCCTGATGAGCCATTGATCACCGGAGCCCTCGGCGCTGCCCTGCTGGGAAGAGAGATTGCGGAAAATGCTCGCAAGGAGAACACGCCTTTGGAAACGAAAAAACGCATATTGGAGGAAATACAGATTCTGTAGCAACTTTATCACACGTGCCTTTCATCCCAGAATTTATAATCCCGACGGAGTTCGCCCCAATTTACCCGCGTTCTTTCTTGGTGCGGTTGCCTCTCGTCACCTTAGCGACAAGGAACCCGAGAATAAAGCCTATGAGCATCGTCAGAGGGAGGAGGATAATTTGAGACATGCCTATTTCCCAGAACAACAATCGCAGGGTGACAACCTGGGCGTTTTGGACAAGGATTATAAGAAAGAGGCCGATTAAGACCAACACGACTATGGTTTTCGCTTTCATGGGGATCCTCTCTCATAAAAATAATTGCGAGCTTTAAAACAGGGCTTTTTTTAGAATAGCATATTCGAGTTTCAAAATCAATCTGCGGTCTTTTCGGTTGATCCGTCACAAACTCGGTGATGATTTTTGTTTACAAAAGAGTTAAATGAAACTAGGATATATAGTAGTTTTTTTGTAAAATCGGCATGACTTTTGGGAAAATGGCTGCGAGTACCGGCAGGGGTACCCACAATACAGCAGATGTACGGCGTCAATGAAAGGGAATGGGCATGGATAAAAAGCATGCGGTTCTGCTTATCCTGTTATGGTTATTCGCTGTAGCGTTGCTTCTTCCTCCCGAGACGTGCGCAGAGATTTATAAGTATGTCGACAAGAATGGTACGATTTATTTTGTCGATGATTTGGGCAAGGTGCCCGCAGAATATAGGAATCAAGTAACAGTTCGTGAGGAGAAGCCTGAAGGGCAGAAAACAGAAGGGCTTCCCAAAGACGAAACGCCGAAAGCTTCTGAAGAAAAAGGGAAGGCATCGGAGGATTCCCGAACGCGGCAAGATAAATGGCTCGAGGAAAAGAAAAGGCAAGAGGAGGAAAAGGCGCGAGAAGAATACGAAAAAAGCCTGGTGACGAAGGTGACGATAAGTGGGAATAAAGTGTTGGTTCCTGTCACCATTGGCTATGGGGGTAAGGAGGTTCAAACCTCGCTCATTCTGGATACCGGCGCTGATCTTATAACCATTCATCGGCCCATCGCGGATCAATTAAATGTCCCGATGACTAAAAGGGCTAATGTGCGGGTAGTAGGAGGAAGGGTAATCCATGCCAATGTGACAACGCTGGATTACGTGAGGGTCGGACCATATGAAGCGAAGGAGATACAAGCATTGGTCATATTCCCTCAAGGTCCTCCCGTCAGCCATGACGGGTTATTGGGGATGAATTTTTTGCGAGGTCTTGAATACAGCATAGATTTCGAAAATCAAGTGATCCGGTGGAAGCCGTAAGAGGGAAGAACCATACGGCTAAAACCCCTTTAAGAACTCCCTTCTATCGCCCCTACGAGGTCATAGGGCCCCGCCTGAGTGATCTTCACTGTTACGGTCTCCCCGCTGTTGGCCGTCCCCTTCTTGATATGGACCACCCCATCGACCTCCGGGGCCTGAAAGGCAGCCCTCCCTTGCAGGACTCCCTCCTGTTCTACGCTTACCCCATCGATCAGAACCGGGATTGTGGATCCTATCATCGCCTTATTCCTCTTCAACGAGATCCTCTGCTGTAACTCCATAATCTGGGCGGCCCGCTCCTCGGCCATCTCCGTCGAGATCCGACCCTTCATCCGGGAGGCCTTGGTGCCCTCCTCAGGTGAATACTTAAACACCCCCAGATGGGTGAATTCCACCTCTCGGACAAAGTCCAAGAGCCTGCCGAATTCCCGTTCCCCCTCTCCGGGGAATCCCACGATAAGGGAGGTGCGCAGATGGATCCTTGGGTACTCTGTTTTTATACGATAGACCAAACGCCTCATCTCTTTTGCGGAGACCCTCCTCCCCATACGGCGCAAGAGGGTATCATCGATATGCTGAATGGGAATATCGAGATAGGGGCAGATCCGTTTCTCTCCGGCGACCATATCCAGAAGCTGAGGGGGAAAATTGTCCGGATGGGGGTACGAATAGAGGACCCTGATCCACGTGAGCCCCTCGATCTTTGACAGTTCCTTCAAGAGCCGATAGAGCCCCCTCTCTTCTTCTATGTCCACCCCATACGCCGTGGTATCCTGGGCTACCAGGGTAATCTCTACAACGCCCCTGGAGACCAAATAATCCGTCTCATGGACGACTGAATCCATCTTCCTGCTCCTATATTTCCCCCGGAGCTGCGGGATGAGACAGAAGGTACAGGGATGGGAGCATCCTTCCGCGATCTTCACGTAGGCCGAATGGGGTGTGTTGGTGATGATTCGAGGGGTATGATGGTCATAAAGATACCGGGGCCTGCCGATCAATTCCGCAGGACCGCCTTTCTGCAACCACCGCGGTATCTGGGGGAAGTCACCTGTCCCTGTCCAGAGGTCGACCTCGGGTATCGACCGGGACAATTCCTCACCATACCGTTGGGGTAGACATCCGGTGACGATCAGCGTATTGATTGCCCCTTTTCCCTTTGTCTGGGCCACTTCCAAGATCGCCTCGATAGATTCCTGTACGGCCTCTTGGATAAAGGCACAGGTGTTAATAATAACCACGTCCGCTTCATCCAGTGTAGAGGTGGGCACGAGGCCATTATGCATCAAAAGGCCTAAGAGCACTTCAGAATCTACCTGGTTCTTAGGGCAACCCAAACTGACAAGAAAGACTTTTCTCATTATTAACGTAAGGCAATAAAAAAGGGGGTATGCCCCCCCCTTTTTGATGAATTTTATTTCATTTTAAACAAACTTCTCATTGCCTTGATCCTTCCTGCATTACTTCAACCTTCTCTCCCTTGATCTCGACTTTGCCGGTGTCTAAGTGTAGAGTGATTTCATCTCCCCTTGTCCACATTCCAATCCCTCTTAGCTTTGCATCTTCCGTCAATACCATAGTCTTCTCTGTTGGGGACCAGACTGCCTTCTTGCAGAAGAATTCCTGTCCTCCCATCTTTATCACCACTTCCTTTCTGGCCACCATATCCTTGGGGACATTACCCGGCCCCATGGTCAGCAAGAGGGACTCGGCGCGGATGGTCACATCTTCCCCCAAGGCTACCACATCGCCTGTATATAAAACGGCATTTTTCTCAAGGATGTTTTTAGTACTGTTAGCGGTGATTTTAAAGGGAAGATCCTTTCCCCCCTTTTCAAGAGGCCTGGCCTCTTGCATCATACTCACCTCCTTGCTTCCGGTAGATGCAGCAAACACACCTTCCGGCTTCAGGCCGGCCAGGAGCTTCCTGCCTTCTTTAGCAAAGGGGCTTTGGGGATAATCCTGTACCAGCTGCTTCAAAGGGGTGAGGGCTTCAGAGTCCTTCTGCTGTTTGTGCAAGGCAAAGGCAAGGTAGTAGAGGGCCTCATCATCTACGCCGGAGGCAGGATACTTCGCCAATGCTGAAACTGCCCTCTTCTCCGCAGCAGAATATTTGCCCTTGCGGAGATAGAAGTGGGCGACATAGAGTTCGTTCTCTGCCAGTCTCCGCTGACAGAATATGATCTTCTCCTGGGACTTCTGGGCGAAGATGGTTTCAGGGTAATTCGCTACCACATTTTGAAAGGCGGTCAGGGCCCTTACCGTGGCCTTCTGATCCCTATCTTTCGATAGTACCTGTCGGTAATGACAAAGCCCTACTTGATACTCCGCATAAGGTATATCGGGATGAAACGGTTGCTGTTTTTTAAACTCCATATACCTGGTGATGGCCTCAGGATATTCCTTTCGAAAGAAATAACAGTCCGCGATGCGGAGATCCGCTTTAGGGGCATACAGTTCATCAGAGGGAAAGTATTCTTTCAATCGGGTAAAAACCTCTATGGCATCCTTATATTTGCCGTCATTGAATAAGACTATGCCACTGGTGTAGAGTGCCGCGGGGTCCTTGGGGGCGGATTGGATTTTCTTCTTGCCGGCACAGCCGAGGAGCAGCAAGGTAGCTATCAGCACCACTCCGATCAGCTGAAAATATCTGGCTTTCATAGCATCATCTCCCTTCAATTAAGTGCCCAATCATATACAAAAATACCGTCTTCGTCAACATTATAAGTCCAGCTGGCTACGTATCCCCTGCATGGCCTTGAGGCTCAGATCGGAGAATTCCTCAAGGTCCAGGCCGAGCTTTTCGCACTCTCGAATGGCATCTCTGCTAACCCTTCGAGCAAAGCCCTTTTCCTTCATTCTCTTCACTGTTGAAGAGGGATTGATGCTGCCTATCTTCTTATCAGGATAGACCAGGGTGGTGGCCACGATCAAACCGGTGATGGATTCCGCACAGGTGATGGCAAAATGGAAGGGGTCCTCCCGTTTCGTATATAATGCCTCGGCATTGTGGGCCTTGATGGCATCAATGATATCTTCCTCAACCCCCTTTTCCCGGAGGATCTCCTCGGTTCTTAAGGTATGACGGGCAGGGTTTCCCTTGGTCTCATTATAATCCAAATCATGGAGGAGACCGGCAATGCCCCATCTGTCGGGTTCATGGCCCAACCGCTTCGCGAGGGCCCGCATCACCGCCTCCGTGGCCAAGGAGTGCTTGATGAGGGCTTCCTCTTTACAATACTTTCTCAGCACATCAAGGGCCTCTTCTCGATTGATCATCGCAACTCCTTGTGGTTCTCCATAAACAAAAGACCATAGACGCTAAAAATAGTCAAGTTCTAGGTCAGTTTTCTCTTGAAAAATTGTTTCAATACCTTTATCGTAAGACAGATTTATTTTTACAACCTTAAAAGGGATCTTTTTTATGCAGAAAAAAAGGGTTGTCATTACGGGGGTAGGACCGGTCACGCCCATAGGAATCGGGAAGGAACCATATTGGCGGGCCCTCATGGAGGGAAAAACGGGGGTGGGTCTGGTCGAATTTCCCAATTTTGACATGCAGCAATTCAGGACGAGGATCGGAGCGCAGATAAAAGACTTCTCCCTTCATGATTACCTACCCTTTCATAAAGGTGACCGATACTTGGGTCGAGCCTCCCAATTTGCCCTCGTAGGGGCCAAGTTGGCTCTGGAGGATGCGGAGATAGAGCACCTGCCCCGAGAGGGGGTTGAGGGAAGATACGAGCTCAATCACTCCGATTCCTTCAAGATCGGGGCGATCCTGGGGGTGGCGGCGGAGAGTATGGATATCGTTGAGAGTGCTTATGAGAAATTAGTGAAGCAGGGAAGTCCCAGGCGGCTTACCCCCTTCGGTCTTCCCAATGTCTACACCAGTGCGGTGGCCTCCAACGTCACCGAGAGATTCGGAATCCGCGGGACAACGTATGTGGTCTCCTCGGCCTGTGCCTCAGCCAGCCACGCCATTGCCACCAGCTACAACCTGATACAGGATGGTTCCGAGGAGATGGTCGTAAGCGGCGGCGCTGACGCCTGCATTACCCCCCTCTCTTTTGGTGGGTTCATCGCCCTGCGGGCCATGTCCGTCCGCAACGACGAGCCGCAAAAGGCCTGCCGCCCCTTTGATCTGCACCGGGACGGCTTTGTCATGGGGGAAGGGGCGGGGATAATCATCTTGGAGGAGCTCAATCATGCCCTCAAGAGGGGGGCGCCCATCTATGCCGAGCTCATCGGCTACGGCATGACCGCCGATGCCTACCACATTGCGGAGCCGGACCCCACGGCCATCTCGTTGGCCAAGGCCATAGAGCAGGCCCTGGCAAGAGGAGGGGTCGCCCTGGAAGAGATCGATTACATCAACCCCCATGGAACCTCTACCAAATTAAACGATGCCATCGAGACCAAGGCCATCAAGATGATCTTTGGAGACTACGCCTATCAAATACCCATCAGCTCCACCAAGTCTATGTCCGGACACCTCCTCGGCGCGGCTGGCGGAGTGGAGGCCATCAGCACGCTCCTCACAATTCAACGTGGGGTAATCCACCCTACCATCAACTATGAGTTCCCTGACCCCGAGTGCGATCTTGATTATGTCCCCGATGGCCCTCGCAAGAAGGAAGTGAAGACCGCACTATCCATCTCTGCAGGGTTCGGGGGAGTCAACTGCGTCCTTCTCTTCAAGGCCTTTAACGCGTAGATATGTCTTGGGATATTCAGGCCTCGCTGCTCGCCATCATCCCCATCTTCGTCGCCATGGATGCCGTAGGGGTCCTCCCTATCTTTATTTCCTTCGCCGAGGGGATGAAGAGGACGGAGAGGAAGCAGGTGGTGCGGGACTCCATCCTGACGGGTTTCGTGGTCAGCCTGGGTTTTCTTGCCGTGGGAAAGCTCATCTTTACGGTCATCGGGGTCTCCATACCCGATTTTAAGGTTGCCGGCGGCATTATCCTGCTGATCATCGCCGTTCACGATCTGCTGTTCCCCGAAAAGAAACGAAGTATAGACGGGGGAACCGTAGGGATCGTACCATTAGGTGTCCCCCTCATCGTAGGTCCTGCCGTGCTCACCACCATCATCATCTCGGTGGATGCCTATGGATATATCCCCACCATCATCTCCCTGATCGTCAACCTTGTCTTCGCCTGGTGGGTCTTTTCACGCGCCGACCTCTTGATTCGCCTCTTAGGAGAGGGCGGGGTCAAGGGGCTTGCCAAGGTGGTCAGCCTGCTGCTGGCCGCCATTGCGGTGATGATGATCAGGAAGGGGATCATTGATATGATACAGGGGGGCATCTAGAGCCCATGGGGGCGCGGGTTTCCATAGCCCAATGCTCCGATTATGCCTATCCACAGGTACTAGCGAGGGTCAGGGATGCCCTAAAACCCCTGGGCGGAATGGAGGCATTCGTGGGGAGGGGAGATAGGGTCCTCCTCAAGCCCAACCTCCTTTCGGCCAAGCACCCGGACAGGTGTGTCACAACTCATCCTGCCGTGGTGAAGGCAGTTGCCCAGCTCGTCCAGGAGGCGGGGGGAATACCCGCCATCGGCGACAGCCCTGCCGTGGGAAGCTTGCGCCGGGTGGCGACTGAGGCAGGGGTCAGGGCGGTAGCGGATGAACTAGGATGCCCCCTGGTGGAGTTTAAAGAAGCAACTCTCGTTAAGGCAGGCGAGGGCTACACCTTCCGCAGATTTGAGCTGGCCAAGGCCGTCCTGGAGGCCGATGTGATTATCAACCTCCCCAAGGTCAAGACCCACAGCATGACGCTCCTCACCCTGGGGGTGAAGAACCCCTTCGGTTGCATCCCGGGGATGCGTAAGGCCCACTGGCACCTCAAGGCGGGGATTGATCACTTCTATTTCGCAGGCATGCTGGCAGAGCTCTGCCAGATCGTAAAACCGGCCCTGACCATTGCGGACGGGATCATGGCCATGGAGGGGGAAGGGCCGGGGAACGGTGACCCGCGTCCTCTCGGCTTAATCCTGGCCGGAGGGAATCCCTTTGCCCTCGACACCATCATCTGTCAGATCATCGGCGTACCGCCGGAGCAAGTCCCCACCATCCAGGCCGCCCGTCAACGGGGGTTTGCGGAGACAAACCCGAAGCATATAGAGATATTAGGGCAAAGGGTTGAGGATGTACAGGTCGCCCCATTTCGTCTCCCTGCGAGGTTTGACGTACAGTGGAACCTGCCGGGTTTCGTCAAGAGGCCGCTCAAGAATATCTTCATCCCCAAACCCATGGTAAAGGGAGATCTGTGCAAGGGGTGTGGGGCCTGCGCAGAGGTTTGTCCTCCCCAAGCCATCTCCCTGCGCGACAAAGAGGTGCTGATCGATTACCGTAAGTGCATCCGTTGTTACTGTTGTCAGGAGGTGTGCCCGGAGGGGGCGGTGCGCCTCCAGGAGAGGTGGGCGGCAAGGCTTTCCTCATGAGAAATATCAAGCTGACCATCGAGTACGATGGGACCGCATACCACGGCTGGCAGATCCAGCCCGGGCTCAAGACCATCCAGGGGGTGATGAAGGAGCGGATCGCTCAGATCACCCAGGAAAAAGTGAACCTCATCGGTGCGGGGAGGACCGATGCCGGGGTCCATGCCCTGGGCCAGGTGGCCAACTTCAAAACCGAGAGCGCAATAGACGTAACCTCCCTACAACGGGGCTTAAACAGTCTCCTGGCACCTGATATTGTGATCACGGGGGTGGAGGAGATGGAGGAGCGGTTTCACGCGCGCTTCAGCGCCCGCAGCAAGATATACGAATATTGTATCTTAAACCAACCCTATCCGTCTGCCATAGGGCGGTACTACACCTGGTTTATACACCATGGGCTCGACATCTCCTCCATGAAGAGATGTGGGGAAATTTTAATTGGGAGCCACGACTTCTCCTCCTTTCGGGCCTCGGGTGATGAGAGCAGCCATTCCATCAGAGAGGTCTTCCGCCTGGAAATAGAACGGCGAAACGGCAACCTCATTGTGGTAGCTATTGAGGCCAATGCCTTCTTGCGTGAGATGGTGCGCAGCATCGTGGGGACCCTGGTGGATGTGGGAAGGGGGAAGACCTCGTTTGAGGAGTTTAAGGAGATATTCCAGGCTCAGGACAGACGCCAGGCAGGGATGACCGCTCCGGCACGCGGGCTTTTTCTCATAGAAGTTAAATATGGGGAGTGATTTCCACCTCACCTTTACAAAGGTACCATGCGATGATAGCATGGGAAACAAAAAAAGGGATTGAACTATGGAGAGGCAAAAGAAGCGGGCAATCCTGTGCCCTAATTGCAAAAGCCTGATCAGCAGAGATGAGTCCCGTTGCCCCTACTGCGGCATACCCCGTCCTGGATCGTGGTGGAAGAATAATTTCTTGACTCAGGGATTTCGTGATACTGATCAAATCCTCATGGCCATCATCTACGCCAACATCGGCTTCTACGTGCTCTCGCTCCTCCTGAATATCCGGGGAACTAACTTCTCTCCAAATCCCTTTGCGCTGTTATCGCCTGATATGAGGAGCCTCTTAGTCTTGGGGGCGACGGGGACCATCCCTATTAATAAATTCCATGCGTGGTGGAGCCTCCTTTCCGCCAACTACCTCCACGGCGGCATCCTTCATATCCTGTTCAATATGCTTGCCTTGAAGCAGCTGGGGCCCCTTGTCATCGAGGAATATGGAACATACCGAATGTTCATCATCTACACCCTTGGCGGCATCTTCGGCTTCTTGGTCTCTTACCTGGTCGGTATACCTCTTACCATCGGTGCCTCTGCTGCCATAACGAGCCTGATCGGTGCGGTCCTCTA
>CAYHAB010000224.1:0-11829 GCA_964354505.1 uncultured Thermodesulfobacteriota bacterium | reverse complement strand
GCCAACGGTTCCGCAGGGCAATAGCCACGCACCGTTTTGCCTCGCCTTGGCCGATGATGTACTTATCCAGTTCGGCCACGATCTCTTTGGGGGTCAAGGGCCGTTCTATCTCTGCCCCTTCTCCCTTTAGAGTTCTTCGATCGTTATCTGGTCGTTTGTATATATGCATATCTCCGCGGTTATCCTCATCGCCTCTTGGGCGATAGTCTTGGCATCCAGATTTGAATGCGATACCAGGGCCCTGGCCGCTGCTTGGGCGTAGGGACCGCCGGAGCCGATGGCCACGATCCCATCGTCGGGTTCCACTACATCTCCGTTGCCGGAGATGATGAGGGAGTGATCTTTGTCGGCTACGACCAGCAGGGCCTCGAGCCTCCTGAGCAGTTTGTCGGTTCGCCAATCCTTGGCAAGCTCCACGGCCGCCCGTAGGATGTTTCCGTTATATTGCTCCAGCTTGCTCTCAAAACGCTCAAAGAGCGTAAAGGCATCGGCTGTGGCCCCGGCAAAGCCCGCAAGCACATTGTCGTTGTAGAGTTTGCGCACCTTTTTGGCCCGATGTTTCATCACCGTAGTATCCAGCGTTACCTGTCCGTCTCCGGCTATCACGATTTTTCCCTTGTGACGCACGGAGAGAATCGTAGTTGCCTTAAGCATCGTTCATCCCTTTTTTTGCCCGCGGGTGGGTACGATCGTAGACTTCCATCAATTTCGCTGAGCTCACGTGGGTGTACTTTTGGGTAGTGGAAAGACTGGCGTGTCCCAGCAATTCCTGTATACCACGCAGATCAGCCCCGGCATCCAGCAGGTGGGTGGCAAAGGAATGCCTGAAGGTATGAGGGGTGGTTTTCTTCACTATTCCTCTTTGGAGCAGATATTTTTTGATCATCCTGCCCACGCTGCGGGGCGTGAGCCTTCCCCCTCGGTGATTGAGGAAAAGGTATTGCGGAGCACTCTTCCCTTTTTCCATCAGTTCGCCCCTGCGTGTCAGGTATGACTTCAATGCCTTGACGGCCTTAGAGCCGATGGGCACGATCCTTTCTTTTGCTCCCTTTCCCATCACCCTCACCATTCCTCCTGCCAGGTCCAGATTATGGAGGTTGAGGGAGGTGAGTTCTCCCACCCTGAGCCCGCTGGAGTAGAGGAATTCCAGGATGGCCCGATCCCTGCAACCCAAGGGGCCGGTTGCATCGGGGATATCCAGGAGTCTGAAGGCCTCATCGACGGTGAGGGCATGGGGGAGATCTTTTCCCCCTTTGGGGGTCGCCACCATCTTGGCGGGATTTTTTGCGACAATACCCTCCCGTTTCAGATACCTGAAGAATGTCCTTAAAGTAGCCAGCTTTCGCACCACCGAGGTGCGCTTGATCCGCTTCTCCTGGTAGAGGTGTCCTAGGTAGAGGCGGATCGTCAGGTAATCTATCTTGGCCACATCTGCCGGGAGTCCTTTTTCCATTAAAAAGGCCGCAAAAAGTTCCAGGTCTTTTCGATAGGCCCGACAGGTATGCGGTGATGCCCCCCTCTCCAAGGCCATGTAGTCGATGAATTGATCTATCGAGGTATACACCTGTCCCCTCAGCGCATAAAATAAATACTAAGTGTACACTTAATGTATAAGATATTCAACACGAAAAGTCAATGAATGCCCCCTTATTGCCCTTAAAATAGTTTGACAATGGGAGGGAATGGTGAAATATAATGGAAAAAATGGATGGTATTTGCATGGGTTGTTAAAAGAAAGAAGGAGGCTGGAGACTATTGTTAAGCAGCAGGTATTTGGGGATGGATTATGTTTTAAGAGATTGCCTCACATGAAGTACAGTGGTGCACTATTGTTGTTAAGGAAAAGACAAACCAGAAACAATGCATAAGGGCGTGTTTATAGTTCGCTTTGCGCAAGGTGACCCTTAACGACTTATTCATAATGCTTCAGTAGAGGAGAATTAAATTATGGATGGAATCATGAAAAGGGGTGTTATAGTTTTTGTTCTTATTGCGGTTTTTTCTTGTTTTGCTTGTGCAGGGGACAAGCCGGAGTCGCGCTTCATCACCGTCACCGGCGAAGGCGAGGTACGCGTTACCCCCGATGAAGCAATCCTTACCTTAGGCGTGGAGACATGGGATAAAGATCTTGGCTTGGCGAAGAAGCAGAATGACGAACGGGTTAAGAAGGTCCTTGCCCTTGCCAAGAAGTACAAGATAGATTCCAAGCGTGTCCAGACAGACTACATCAGGATTGAGCCGCGATATAAAGATGGGTACAAGCGTGAAGACTTCATCGGCTTTTTTGTGCGCAAAACAGTCGTCTTTACCGTGAGAGATGTATCGAAGTTTGAAGACTTGCTCAGCAATGCCCTCCAGGTCGGTGTCAACTATGTCCATGGTGTCCAGTTTCGGACTACCAAGCTCCGCGATTACCGTGATGAAGCGCGCGTCCTCGCTCTTAAGGCTGCCAAGGAAAAGGCAAAGGATATGGCCAAGGAGCTTGGGCAAAAGGTGGGGAAGCCTTGCTCCATTGTTGAAGAACAGTACGAAAGGGATATGGGCCAAAACGCGATACAGAATACCGACGGCAGCTCTTTGGAGGCCGACACGAGCATTGCCGTCGGCCAGATCAGCGTCAGAGCGAGGGTCAGGGTGAGCTTTGAGCTGAGATAGGTATGACATCATATGAGTCTGCGGGAAAGATGGATTGACATCCTCTATAAAGCGGCGACGAGCAGCAGTTGGATTAAAACACTTCTTACACCGGTCGGAGGGTGCTTCTTTCTTCTCCTCCTCGTATTGTTGCTTTTTGTTGCGGTTCAACTGGATGCCTGGTTGGGGTTTCCCACGCTCCTCTCCGCATCATTGCATATCATCGTGGCCCTACCCCTGCTTGCCTTAGGGCTCTTCTTCATGTCATGGTCAATCCTGCATTTTTTTAAGGTAAAGGGGACTCCTGTCCCCTTTAACCCGCCGCCGCAACTCGTAACGACCGGTCCCTATGCCTTTGTGAGGAATCCTATGCTCAGCGGTGTGTTCCTGCTTTTTTTCGGCATCGGCTTTTTATTGAGATCAATATCCTTGGTCTTTATCTTCACCCCGCTCTTGATTTTGCTGAACGTCTTGGAGTTAAAAGCGATTGAAGAGCCGGAACTGGAAAGGCGCCTGGGAAAGGCGTATCGAGATTACAAGGAGAGGGTACCCATGTTTTTTCCAAAGCTAAGCAGAAGGATGCAGGTGAAGGGGGTTGCACCGTAAAATAAATAAACAACTCATCTTCGCACACAGCGTATTCGAGTGCCGAAAGGAGCAACTGTTTTGACCGCAATGGATGCAAAGGAAGCAAGGACATGGGCGATGCTCTGCCATCTTGGAGTCTTTGCCGGCAATATTATCCCATTTGGCCACATTATCGCACCGCTCGTTATTTGGTTGATCAAGAAGGATGAGTCGCCTTTTGTAGATGATCAAGGGAAAGAATCCCTTAACTTTCAGATATCCATGACAATCTACTTCATCATCGCGTTGCTTCTTATGTTTGTCTTCATTGGTTTTATTCTTTTACCGGCTCTCGTGATCTTTGACTTGGTCATCGTGATCGTTGCTGCGGTGAAGGTCAACGAAGGGGTGAAGTACCGTTACCCTTTGAGCATACGGTTCATAAAATAACAGTTTGCTAATTGGTCAACGGCTGCGAGTCAGGAATTTTTAGTGCGAGGGCATCTTGTGTTTTTGCTTGGATAGCGGTGTGTTCGGGTAGCGGCAGCGGACGACGACGTGCCGCAACCATATTTCTTACAAAACACAGCGCCAGGAATTTCCCGCGTCAATTATTATGTGCTGGGGGGGGCGTTACAGTTAGTGCCCCGCATTGCTGACCGGCGACTAATAACAGCCACATGACAAATAAACTGTCTTGAAAAAAGTCGGGTGGATGACTAATAATATAATCGGGTGCGGATAAAATTAATGTTAAATTCCGTAAAGCAAAAGGAAGGGGGTTGTGATATGAAGAAGCTCATGCAATTTTTACCTATAATTTTTTTGTTTTTTGCCGTTTTAGCCCTGAGTAGTGTATGGGGTCAGGACAAGAATCTCTGGGTGGATAATGCAGTGACGGCTAAGATCAGAGCCTTCGAGCGGGGGTTCTTCAAGGGTTTTGACGTCTACTCAGCAGGGACCCAGGAGAATCCCTCGGCGCTGCTCTTCGATATCAAAGACAACTATAATCTCACTACTTGGCTTTGGGAAAAACCCCTCACAGAGGAGGAGATCATCTACGCTATCCATCGTCTGGACGATCAATACGTTAATCGCACATACAATATTCCTTTTGAGCCCCGTGCCCTCAACATCGTCAACTCCAAAGGGGAGATCCTTGGTTATGTCTATACCGGTATGACCCATGTCCTGATGGACCGCAAGGAGGATGGCCGGGTAATCGTACATCTCCCTACCCCGACGCAATTCGAGGGGGGTGGAGGACAAGAAGCGCCTGCTCCAGACTAAAAAGGTTATTGACAATTATGAAGCGATTCTTGGTCACCGGCGGGGCCGGTTTCATCGGCTCGCACCTCTGCCAGCGCCTCCTGCGGGAAGGTTATGAGGTTGTCTGTCTGGACAACTTCGATCCCTTTTACGATCCGGCAATCAAGCAGAGAAACCTGGAAGAGATCAGCGCTACCGCAAAGGGCAAGGGATTTCAGCTGGTGGAGGGAGATATCAGAGACAAGGGGCTTCTGGAGGACCTTTTTAGGAGGTCATCCTTCGATTTAGTGATCCACTTAGCAGCCAGGGCAGGGGTGCGACCCTCTATCCAGCAGCCCCTCCTCTATGAAGCGGTGAATGTTACGGGGACGTTGAACCTTCTCGAGGTATGCCGGGAATTCGGCGTCAACGATCTCGTCTTCGGCTCTTCCTCATCGGTCTATGGGAGAAACGACAAGGTCCCCTTCTCTGAGGATGACAGGTTGGAGGCTATGATCTCTCCCTATGCCGTGACCAAGAGGGTAGGGGAGCTTTTCTGCTATACCTACCATCACCTCTACGGCCTGAACATTTCCTGCCTGAGGTTTTTTACCGTCTATGGCCCACGCCAGCGCCCTGAGATGGCCATCCATAAGTTCACCCGCCTAATCCACCAAGGTGAGAAGATCCCCTTGTACGGTGACGGCACCTCGCGCCGGGATTATACCTACATCGATGATATCATTGAGGGGATCATAGGGGCAGTGCGTAATCTGCGAGGCTACGATATTTTTAATCTGGGTGAATCACAAACCGTCCCGTTGCGCGAGCTCATTTCTCTCCTGGAGGAGGCTCTGGGGAAGAGGGCCAATGTGGAGGAGTTACCTGAACAGCCGGGAGATGTCCCCATCACCTACGCCGACATCAGCAAGGCCCGCCGCCTGCTGGGCTATGACCCCCGGGTGGATATCGAGGAGGGAGTTGAACGGTTTGCGCGCTGGTTTCGGGACAGGGGAGAAGGGGCAGCGTCCTAGAAGTTCCTGTACCGGTTGGTTATGGGGAGGCGCCTGTCTTTTCCCAGCGCCCGGTGTGTGATCTTGATCCCCGGCGGGCCCTGCCGTCTCTTATATTCGTTTCGGTCCACCCTGTCAATGACCTCCCTGACCATCTCTTGAGAATAGCCGAGGGCCACGATCTCATCGGCCCCTTTATCCTCCTCCACATAGGCCAGGAGGATGGGGTCTAAAAGCTCATAGGGTGGGAGGGTATCGCTGTCCTTTTGATTGGGGCGCAGTTCTGCAGAGGGCTCTTTCTTGATAATACGGGGGGGTATGATTTTCTTCCCTTCCTTTTTATTTTTATGTTCCGCCAGCTGATAGACAAGGGTTTTGGAGCAATCCTTGATCACGGCAAGCCCCCCCGCCATGTCGCCGTAGAGGGTACAGTAGCCCGTGCTGAGTTCGCTTTTATTCCCGGTTGTGAGAACCAAAGCGCCAAATTTGTTGGAGAGGGCCATGAGGATATTTCCCCTGATCCTGGCCTGGATGTTTTCCTCGGTGCTATCCGACTGCATCTCGTGAAAGTGGGGTTTCATGGTCTCGAGATAGGAATTCACGATGGATGAGATGGGGATTGTAAGGAGAGTGATCCCCAGGTTGTCGGCCAGTTGTTGAGCGTCTTCGAGGCTCTCCTTGCTGGTATACGGAGAGGGCATGGCTACCCCCGTGACATTTTCCCTCCCCACGGCATCGACGGCTATAGTTGCCACGATGGAGGAATCGATACCGCCGCTGAGTCCGATGAACACCTTTTGAAAAGCGTTTTTGCGGATATAATCATGGGTGCCCAATACCAATGCCTGATAGATCTCCGCTACATCATCGTACTGGATCGGCTGATTGCTTTCCAGGGGAGGCAGAGGGGCTACTTCTTTTTTCGCTTCAGACAGGCACACGGATTTCAAGGAGATATGGTCGGTTAAGAGGGTGAGCTTTTCCTTCCTCCTGCGTGGGTCATGGAGTCTGGCCCTGAAGACCTCCTCTACATCTACATCGGCTACGAGGAGGTCCTCGGCTAAGGAGTGGGCCTGGGCGATCAGTGCTCCACTTGGGTTGATGATCATGCTGTTGCCGTCGAATACCAATTCATCTTGCCCCCCCACCATATTGATGTAGGCGATGATGACTGCATTATCAGCCGCCTGGGCCGCGATCATCCGTTGACGGGCCTCCCTTTTTCCTGCATGGAAAGGGGAGGCGGAGAGATTGATCACAACCTCGGCGCCGCCGAGCGCTGTCTCTGTCTTGAGGGGGCCTGCGGCATGCCAGATATCCTCGCAGATGCTCACCCCAATCTTTACACCATGGAGTTCAAAGACCAGCGCCTCTCTCCCCGCCTGAAAATAGCGATCCTCGTCAAAGACGCCGTAATTGGGGAGAAATATCTTGTGATAAACTGCCGCCACTTCACCGTCATGGATCAGGGCTGCTGCATTGTAGATGTCGTCCTTTTTATCGACAAAGCCCACGAGGACGGTCAGACCTCTTGTGCCCTTTACTATCTCGCCCAATATCTTCAGGTTCTGCTGGGCAAATCGGGGCATGAGGAGGAGATCCTCAGGGGGATAGCCCGTGATGGCCAGTTCAGGAAAGGCGAGCAGATCAACTCCCAGCTCGCGAGCACTCCGGATTCTTTCCTCTATCTTGCGGGCGTTCCCCGCAAGATCTCCCACGGTGGAATTGATCTGGGCTAAGGCAATCCTTATGGACTTCATCCTCTTTTGTCCCACGTATGCAATTTTTATCCACATTATACATCAGAGATCATCGTGTCAATAGGAGATGGGACATAGGATATGGGACAGATGCTGGTCCTTGACAAGAAAGGTAGAGGACATTATATTTGTACGAAGCGCGCAGGGAGGTAAGGAGATTGCCCATCTACGAGTATCAGTGTACCAATTGTGGTTGCAGAGTAGAGATGATGCAGAAGATTACCGACGAATCCTTGCAAACATGCCCTTCTTGCAAAGGGCTCCTGCGTCGACTTATGTCTCTCACCTCTTTTCACTTGAAGGGGAACGGGTGGTACGCTACTGATTACAAAGATAAAAAAGATGGGGGAAAAAAACCTACAGAAAAGGTAGCTGAAAAAGAAAAAGCGGATAAGAAGTCGGAAGAAGCAAGCACGGCCTAACCTTTATCTGCGCTGACTAGGGTGTGATGCAGCCTCAGGAAGTATTAGCAGGGCCCTAGATACCACACTTGGTTTTTCAAATAGTAAGCCCCTCAGATCATCGGCAGTTTTAAACATAAATAGTCAGAGTTAAACATCTCTAAATCTTATTTAAAGCATTTTGAACTAAAAATATTTATCTAGAACCGCTTCTGCAGAGAATATAAATTTCCCTTAGCTCAACGTTAACCATCTAGTGCCGCCTTAGTATACGGTCTGATTGCCGCCTAGTCACTCACTAAAAAAGGATTAAACCGTGTTTTATAATCGTACGCATTGATCCCTTCTTTTTGTTTAAGGAATTTTACTGCTGCGTAGGTCACCGGTGTCACAGCGGCCTCATAGGCCGATTTTGCAAGCCATTGCGTTACTATTGCCGAAGCGAGCCCTGCCGTTGGTCTCTCCCCCACGAAGGCAATCGTCATGAACACCAGGGAATCCAATCCCTCTCCTATCAATGTTGAGCCTATGGTGCGGGACCAAAGCCAGCGCCCTTGGGTAGCAATTTTCATTTTAGCCAGGACAAAAGAATTAGCAAATTCTCCCATGAGGTAGGCCAGGAACGAAGCGAGCAGCAACCGCGGCGTGTAGCCCAGGATGCGTTCATAGGCTGCCTGCCCGCTCCAGAACGACGCGGAGGGCAACACTTGCGCAAGCCAAATGGCAACCACAGCAATGAGATTGCAGAGGAAGCCCAGCCAAATGACCCGTCGTGCCTGGCGGTACCCATAAACCTCGGTCAGGATGTCGCCGAAGATATAACTTATAGGGAAGATAATGATGGCCGCCGGCAACACGAGGCCGAATATATTGACCAGCTTTACCGCCGTGATATTCGCCGTGATCAAGCAGGTGATAAAAACCGCGACAGAGATTACAAACCATCGAGAATATCTCTGTTGTTTAGTGACTATACGCTGTTTTTGAGACGCCATTCCTCTATCTCCTTCCAATACAGTGCGGCCCGACCATCTCTTGAACTTCACTTCATTTTTTTTAACCATTTGTGGATCTGTTCGTGGTAGAGATAAAAGATCAAAGCGATTAGAACTGATATTCCCAAGAGTATCAAGAACATCTTATATTGATGATCGAAAGTCTTCGCCCCTTGCAGGGTGGCTATTAATGTTCCCGGTACCCTTCCAATCGTGGAGATTATCAGAAAAATACCCAAATGCATGGGTGTCAGCCCTAAGATGTAGCAAAGAGCGTCTTTGGGAAATCCCGGGATCAAAAAGAGAAGGAAGCTGAGAAGGACGCCCTCATGGCCGACGAGATAATCGAATTTTTTTAGCGTTTTTGGCGACACGAATTTTTCAACGAACCTCTTTTCGAAAATCTTGGCAATACTGAAGGCAATCCAGGAACCCACGGTCTGGCCGATCGTAGAATAGAACAACCCTGCCTTTACTCCGAATAGGTAACCTCCCACGAATGCAACAGGGCCGCCGGGGATGGGAGCAAGAACCACTTGTGCTGCTTGGATCAGGATAAAAATCAGAGGAGAATATGGACCGAAGGCGGTGAGGGTTTCTTTTAATTGGTGGGGGTCGTGGAGAAGATTATAGAGTTTAACGGCTTCGATCCATAACGGGGAATGAAAACGCCAGAAGATAAAGGCGCCTAGTCCCAGTAAAAGGCAAATAATTCCTCCCCACTTCAATTTTGCTTGGAACGCCGGTTTCAATGGGTAATTTCTCCTTGGCCCTTTTACGTGCGGGCGATGTTACAGTAACATGCTACCTCTCCCGCGGCAAGCCAAAGTCCGTGGGGCCATGGACTTTAAACATCTGGATATCTGGGAATGATGCACATTTCCATCTTCCTCTTGCCGAATGGAGAGGAGATAGTGCCGGCTTATTTTCTATGCCAGGGGACTTTGCGTTTACTCTGCACAATCGCGGGGATCGCCCTGTATCTTGGCGATGGTGTGAGGTATCGCCTGCATGAGTACCTCCAGACCCTCCCGTACCGCCTTAGGGTTGCCGGGGAGGTTGATGATGAGGGTTCGCCCCCGCACACCGCAGACGGCGCGGGAGATCATGGCGTGGGGGGTCTTCTTCAGCCCCTCCATGCGCATGGCCTCGGCAAAACCCGGTATCTGCCGGTCAATCACCTCGAGGGTTGCCTCAGGGGTGACATCGCGCGGGCTGACTCCCGTCCCCCCCGTGGTCACGATGAGGTCAAGGCCCATGCCGTCCGCCCCCTGCAACAGGACTTCTTTGATCTTCTCCTGCTCATCCGGAACCACGGTGCTGAACTCTACCTCGGCGCCTAATCCCCGCATCATCTCCCGGATGACCTCCCCGCTTGCATCTTCTCGCTCACCCCGGAATCCTCGATCGCTGATGGTGATTACTCCTACCCTCATCATATTGCTATCTCCTCCACCTACCGGATGGGTTTCAGCCGCACAGTCCCTCAATCCGTTTCCGAAACTCCTCTAAACGCAGAGCCTCGAAG
The DNA here is from genome assembly GCA_964354505.1 of uncultured Thermodesulfobacteriota bacterium. Taxonomy (GTDB): domain Bacteria; phylum Desulfobacterota; class B13-G15; order B13-G15; family RBG-16-54-18; genus RBG-13-52-11. The sequence continues at coordinate 1,683 of CAYHAB010000224.1, read as the reverse complement.
GTGTCTCCCCACGACGGCATCTCCGTTAGATACGCTGTTTTATCCTTTGATTACACCTAGGGGTTTCAACTGCGCCACTTTTTTACCGATACCGGCCCCTTGGACCACATCAACTACATCGCTGACGTCCTTGTAGGCCTCGGAGATCTCCTCGGCGATGGTGGCATGGCTCGCCGCCCGCACATAGATCCCTTTGTCCTCCAGTTCCTTGATTATTGACCGGCCGCTCGCGCGTTTTTTTGCCTCGTGACGGCTCATGAGCCTCCCTGCCCCATGGCAGGTGCTCCCGAAGGTCTCCTCATAGGCCTGCTGAGTGCCGACCAGCACGTACGAGCATCTTCCCATGTCACCGGGGATCAGGACGGGCTGTCCGATTTCCTGATAGTCGGCGGGGCAATCGGGGTGATGGGGTGGAAAGGCCCGGGTAGCCCCCTTGCGGTGGACACAGAGGCGTCGTTCTTTGCCGTCTACCTTGTGTGCCTCCAGCTTCGCGATGTTGTGGCAGACATCGTAGATGAGGTCCAATCTGAGGGTGCTGGGGCCCATCCGCAGGATCTGCTCAAAGGTCTCCCGCACCCAGTGGGTGATGAGCTGCCGGTTGGCAAAGGCGAAGTTGGCGGCGCAGGCCATGGCCGCAAGGTATTCTTTCCCCTCCTTCGACGTGATAGGGGCGCAGCAGAGTTGTTTGTCCGGGAGGTCTATCCCGTATCGCTGGGCTGCCTGGAGCATCAGCCGGATATAATCGTCGCAGACCTGATGACCCAGGCCCCTGGACCCGGTGTGAACGATGATTGTCACCTGGTCCTTTGCCAGCCCCAGGTCCCTGGCTGTCCCCTCATCGTAGATCTCGGCCACATACCCCACCTCGACAAAGTGGTTCCCCGAACCGAGGGTTCCCAGTTGGGCGCGTCCCCTCTCGAGGGCCTTGTGTGAGACAAGATCGGGATCGGCGTTGGGGATGCGCCCCTTTTCCTCGATGTGCTCCAAATCCTTCCAATGACCATACCCCTGTTCTACTGCCCACTGGGCCCCTTTCTGGAGGACCTTGCGCTGCTGCTCTTTATTGAGCTTCAGGTCCTTGCGATGGGACCCAACCCCCGAGGGGATGTTGACCAGGAGGGCATCCACGATACCCCCGATCTTTGCTTGAATCTCTTTGCGCTCCAGACCGGAGCGCATCAACCGCACCCCGCAGTTGATGTCATAGCCCACCCCCCCGGGTGAGACTATTCCCTCATTTTCGTCAAAGGCCGCAACCCCCCCGATGGGAAACCCATACCCCCAGTGAATGTCGGGCATGGCCAGAGATGAGCCGACGATCCCGGGCAGACAAGCCACATTCTTCACCTGCTGGAGGCTCTGGTCCTTTTTGATATCCCTCATTATGCGTTCATCGGCGTAGACCATGCCGTCGGTGCGCATCCTCCCTTCGCGCGGTATCCGCCAGCGGTACGCGTCTATCTTATTGAGTTGCACAGAGACTTGTTCTGCCATAGCATTTCCTCCTCTAGCAGGCTACTCAAAAACGCCCATCTGCGGTGTTCCCCTCACCCTTCGTCGCTGCGGCGTACATACAAGTACGCCTCACTCCTCAGGGTTTCGGGAGCCTTGCATCTGGGCATTTTTGAGCATCCTGGGGAAAACTACTTTTTCACCAGACTGTCAGGGACCATCAGCGGGATA
>CAYHAB010000223.1:0-4146 GCA_964354505.1 uncultured Thermodesulfobacteriota bacterium | reverse complement strand
TATGGTATAATTAAACTGGAGGATTTTAAAGATGGCCAGAGAATTTAATGTCGTTATTGAAAAGGATGATGATGGCTATTTTGTCGCATCCGTCCCCGAGCTGAGAGGATGCCACACGCAGGCAAGGTCGCTTGATGTGTTGATGAAGCGAGTAAAAGAAGCAATCGAGCTTTGTCTTGAGGTCGAGGAACCCCTATCAAATGAATTCATCGGCATTCAGCGTGTGGTCATCTCCTCATGAGTAGATTTCCTTCAGTTACCGGCTCACAACTTATCAAAGCCCTTCGGAAACACGGTTTCGAAGTGATCCGTGCTAAGGGGAGCCATCATTACGTGCGCCATCCCGATGGACGGAGCACGGTTGTACCCGTGCACCGTGGTGAGACGATCGGACGTGGACTCCTTGCTCAAATCCTGCGAGATTGTGAACTTTCTAGGGATGATCTTCAGAAAGTACTCTGAGCGCATAAAAGCTTTGATGCGACGCTTGACAGCGTGCCTCAACTCCGCTTTAATTTTTATTAAAGGCCTTGCACACGAAACTTAACCGGGGAAAGGAGAGACGAAGATGAAAAAGAAAGTCGGCGCTGAATTCATGGGGACCTTCTGGCTCGTCCTGGGAGGATGCGGGAGCGCAGTCCTTGCGGCGGCGTTTCCGAATGTCGGAATCGGTTTTATCGGTGTAGCATTGGCGTTCGGTTTAACGGTGCTCACCATGGCGTACGCGATCGGGCATATTTCAGGGTGCCACTTGAACCCGGCGGTCTCCATCGGGCTCTGGGCAGGTGGGCGTTTCCCGGCAAAGGACCTTCTCCCGTATATCATTGCCCAGGTCCTTGGGGCGATTGTGGCGGGCGGCGTGCTGTTTATTATCGCAAGCGGGAAGGCGGGGTTTGATGTATCGGCCGGTTTTGCCTCGAACGGTTACGCCGAACACTCACCCGGCGGGTATTCTTTATTAGCCGGCTTGGTCACCGAAGTGATCATGACCATGATGTTTGTGCTGATTATCATGGGGGTGACGGACAAGCGCGCACCCCAGGGATTTGCACCGATCGCCATCGGCTTGGGCTTGATCTTAATCCATCTGATCAGCATCCCTGTCACCAACACCTCGGTGAACCCCGCCAGAAGCACCGGCGTTGCCGTATTTGCGGGGGGATGGGCTATAGCCCAGCTCTGGTTCTTCTGGGTTGCGCCTATTGGTGGGGCCATCCTCGGCGGGGGCCTGTATCGATTTCTTGGAAGTAAGAAGAAATAGGTTTTTGCTCTCATCTGGCAAGCGATCCAAAGGCGTGTTATAGGGACAGGGAAACGCGACTCCGCATTTTATGCAGGTCAGTCTCATTATTGTTGGATGCGGCCGAGAATTGGAACGAAAGTGTTCGCGGGAAAGGAGACCTCGTGAGCGTAGAGCGCACGTACGAAGGGGAATCGCAGGACGGCAACCTGCAGAAGGCGCTGGAGGATGCCCTTCACCGGCTTGCTGCAGACCTTGGCGAGGGGGGCGTCCGTGACGCATCTGCGTCGTGGGTCGTCAGCGAGATCGCAGGTGAGCACGGCGGGTTTACCGGGCTCCACAGCGTCACGGTTAAGATTAGCACCATACGCACCCCTGAGTGGGGGCTCGCTCAATACTGAATTGGGTCAGGGATCGAAAGACAATCAGGGATAATCCATGCAATTGGATCAAGGCCCTGAATAAACCACAATCGTGGATAGGGAGGCGTTCGCAGCCCGGCGGATACGCGTTGAGTTGACCCAAGAAGGTTGTTATACGGGCAGAAAAACGAAACTCAGCATCTTATGCGGATCAGTATAATCTATGTTATGTGTTGGAATAAGAATTATGGAAAAATGGAGAAAAAATTGGGTTGAGAAGAAGAATAATATTGCTCTTCGACTTAACAGCGGAGAATGTGGTGGTTCATATGGAGAATCCGTGATTATCCTTTGCACTGTCTTGTCTGCCCTTGCAGCAGAAGTATGGCCAGGCGAAAGCAAAGACAGGGCAAGATTTGTAGAATTACTTAAAGAATTCGCGCCAATAAGATATGAGGTTACAAAAATAAGTATCCCTTTGTTGGTTGAACATTTAAAAAATAACCAAAGGAATGAAGAAAGTGAAATCATTCGAAAAGCATTTCTCAGTTGTGATCCATCATTAGTTCTAACTGGCGATGACATAGATAAATCAGAAACAGAAATAATGAAGCTATGCAATACGTTGAAGCTAAAAGATCTGCGGCATCATAGCTATGCTAACCTACTATATACAGAGGTTCGATCAGGTTATGCCCATGAATACAAAACAGGGGAACTAGCGGACCCTTGGCCAATGACTCAGAGAGAAGCATTCATAAGTTATGTAAATTGGGCCTGCAAACCTGATAGGCACATTCATTTTCATATTGGTTGGATTGCTGAACTATCATTATCTATAGTGGAAGTGATTGATCAGATAGGAAACACTCTACCTAGAAATGACCCTCAAAACTGGTGGATACACGGCAAAATATGATTAATCGACATATAACCTTCTGCTGCAAGGGATATGGCGCAAAATAACGCGCCACCCCTGAACAGCGCGTTAGCCACCCCAGAAAAAGGTTCAAAAACAGAGGCGGGTGAGGATGTTTGAGCGCGGCATGATTTCTTGACGCGTGCCCCAGCCTTGTTATACACTCATCGCTCATGTTCGCGAGTATTCCTCTTGCTGTAGCCAGATTCGTGCACGGTTACGTTAGTATCCTTATTGCCGTGGTCACACTCATGCACGGTTACCTTTTCTGGCGAGCAGCCTCAGCTCCGTTCGTAAGGCGCCATGTCTCCCGTAAGGTTCTCATAGGGACGGGTTTGGCCCTCTGGGCCGTCTTTGTCGCCGGACGCATTCTCGGCCACGACGGGACCGGGGCCATGGCCAGGTCGCTGGAGTTGCTTGGCATGACCTGGATGGCCATGCTGTTTCTCCTCACCGTCAGTCTTCTTGCGATAGAACTTGTTTCAGGGTTCGGCTTCTTTTTGTCCCGTCTGGCGCCTTCGCTGCGAGGCGTGGCCCTGTTCATCGGTGGGACGCTCTCCGTAATCGCCCTTGTCCAGGGCTTGCGACCACCGGTGGTGCGAAACTACGATGTATACTTCAGCGACCTTCCCCGCGAGTTGGAGGGCACGGTACTTGTTGCCATGTCCGACCTGCACCTCGGCTCGCAACTCGGCAAGCGATGGTTGGAGGCACGGGTTGCTCAGGTCCAAGAGCAGCAGCCTGACCTCGTGGTTCTTCTCGGTGATGTCTTTGAAGGTCACGGCGCGACCCAAGACGAATTGCTTCCGGCCCTGCGCCGCCTGTCCGCGCCGCTCGGTGTCTGGGCCGTCCCCGGCAACCACGAATCCCACGGCGACAACAATCCCGGCTTGTCCCTCATCAAGGCGGCCGGCTTTGGGCTATTAATCAACCGCCCGGTCGCAGTCCGGCCCGGCCTGGTCCTCGTAGGCGTTGAAGATCTTACGTCCTACCGTCGGGCAGGCCGGAACGACGATCCCCTTGCAAAGGTGTTAGCGGAGCGGCCGCCGGGGGCAACGATCCTCCTCTCTCATACGCCCTGGCAGGAAACGACGGCCGTGAACGCGGGTGTGGAGCTGATGCTCAGCGGCCACACCCACGGAGGGCAGGTCTGGCCCTTCGGCTATCTAACCCGGCTCTTCTATCCCCTGCTGGAAGGAAGGTACGAGATCGACGGCATGACAGTCATCGTCTGCCGGGGTACGGGCACGTGGGGACCCCGCATGCGCCTCTGGCATCCGGGGGAGATCCTCCGCGTGACGCTTCATGAAAAAAATACATTGACGCGAAGGAGATTAAAGACCGGCAAACTCGCGTTCCCTACCGGAAGTGCACAAGAATAAAAAAGGACTTAACCGGAACGGCTAAGTCCTTGAATTACTTGGCGGGAGCGACGAGATTCGAACTCGCGACCTCCGGCGTGACAGGCCGGCGTTCTAAACCAGCTGAACTACGCCCCCGAATTTTTTCTCTATTTTTGAGAACTAAAAATAAGCCCCCTGCAAAAGGGGGATTATTTTTTCTTTCTATACCATTCCGCCTCAGATGTCAACCCAAAATGTAAACGCTCTCCTGCACCCCCACAG